>JBCBKN010000225.1:0-7706 GCA_038521775.1 Pseudomonadota bacterium
CGGGCGATGGAGGCGGCGTCAAAGCCCAGCACGCATTGCAGCATCAGCGGCATATGCATGCGCGGGTCGATGGCCGGATGCGCCACGGCAAACATCAGCTTCAAACGCTCATCGGGCAGGGGGTCGCCAGCCGCGCCAGTTGGGCCAGCTGCGCCGGGAGCATCGGCGTCATCGGGATCGGGCAGGGCCATACGCTCTTCGCTCAGAAGCTCCAGCGCCGGCACCGCGCGCGCGGCGACTGCCGCATGCCGCGCAGCGCCGATCAGCCGCCGGCGGGCGGCAACGGCCAGCCAACCTTCGGGATTTTTCGGAACGCCGCGGCTGGGCCAGGTGGCAAGGGCCGAGGCGAAGGCATCGGCCAGTGCATCCTCGGCCGCCGACAGATCGCGGGTGCGCGCCGCAAGCCAGGCCAGCAGCCGACCGTAGGACCGGCGGGCGGCGGTTTCGGCCGCCGCCTTTGCCGCCCGCTGCGCCGCGTCGGGACTGCCGGGTGAGCCATCCGGCCCATCCGGCCCTTTGGCAAGCGCATCGGCATGGGCATCGGCATGGGCATCGGGTTGCACATCGACCTGGATGCCGGCCTCCTCGCTAGGGGCCCTGCGCTGGTCGCCCTGGTGATCGCTGCTTTTCTGGTCACGGCCCCGGTGATCAGGGCCGTGGCGATCACGGCCCCGGGGCCCGTCTCCCTGCTCGGGACTGCCGGCATCCGACATCGCCCGGATCAGCCCATGTTCATAACTGGGCGCACCTCGACCGAGCCGGTTCGCGCGCAGGGCGCCTTGCCGGCCCATTTCAGCGCCGCGTCAAGATCCTCGACATCGATGATCACATAGCCGCCGAGCATTTCCTTGGCCTCGGGCGCGGGCCCGTCCTGGATCTGAAGCTGACCGTTGCGCAGCCGCAGGGTCGTGCCGGTCTCGGGCCCCTCCAGCGCGTTGCCGCGTTCGATCAGGCTGCCCAATTCGTCCATATAGCTGCGCCAGGCGCTCCAATAGGCCTCGGACCCAGCATTGCCGCGGGCCTCGAACTGGTCGCCGGTTTCATTGAAGACGAGGATGTAGTGCATGTCGGTCTCCCTCCATCGCGGTTTGACCCGCGGGTTCCAGCCTAGCATGTGCAGGGCTTGTCAGGGAGAGGTGCGGCCCCGGCGGATTTCGACCGGGGCGGCGGATTTTTTTGCGCGTCTGCGCTGTCGTGGCGCCGAGATCTCAGCGCGCGGTGCCGCGCGGATCGCGCAGGATTTCCACCGCGCTGGTGGCATAGACCATGGTCTTGCCATCATTGGTCAGGCCCAGCGGCTCATCGCCGGTCCGACCGAAGGGCATGGTGGCGTCGCGCATGTCGTCGAGGGGCGACCGCACAACCGGACGGGGATCGACAACGCAGGGCACGCCCACCCGCCACGCATCTTCAACGCTTTTCATCAGTGCCATGAACTGCTCCGACATAGGACCCACCTTTTGCCTGCTGACCGGACGACGCGAACGCTCGCAGGGACTTAGATCACGCTTCACCGCGGCCTTTATGTGGTGGATTTTAGGTGATTTCTCAGTGACTCGCAGCACAATGGTGGCCAAAGAGTTAACGGCCCCCGGTCCCGGCATGGCGCTGACAGGGCCGCGCGCCGGCCAGAAAACACCCGCGCCGAAGCTGCCAAATCCTTAAGGCGCGTAGTGAATTTCGGTTACCGGAAGCACCGCCCGGACCGGTCCCTGCGCAACCGATCCCGGGCTTTGCGCGCGCCGCAGAGCGGACATTTTTTCGGCGCCGGCCAGCAGCAGAACCCGCCGGCGCGCGCCGAGCAGAACCGGCAAGGTCAGCGTGACGCGCGGTTCCGGCACGCCCGGGGCGCGCAGCACCATGGCCGCCGGCGCGTCCTCGGCCAGGGCCATGGTCAGCCGGTCCGCACCGGGAAAGAGCGAGGCTGTGTGCAGATCCTCGCCCATGCCCAGCACGACAAGATCGAGCGGCAGGTGCTCGGCAACCGCCATGTGCAGACGCGCCGCGCCGTGATCGGGGTCGCGCAGGGTCAGGGGATCGGCAAAGCCCAGATATTGCGCCGATGCGGCCTGCGCCGTCATCAGCCGGCTGCGGATCAGGGTTTCGTTGCGCCGCGGCGAGCCGGGCTCGACCAGCCGCTCATCGGTGGGCATGATGGTGACGCGAGACCAGTCGAGCTCGGCCTCGGCAAGCCGGTCGAAATAGGGCCCCGGGGTCGAGCCGCCGGCGACGGCGAGCGTGGCCTTGCCCCGCGCCGCCAGACCCGCGCGCAGAGCATCGGCGGAGAGCGCCGCGACCGCGGCCATCAGATCCTCGCGATCATCATGGCGAACGAGATTGCCCATATCGCCATCCGGGCCGGTGTCGGAACCGGGGCCGCTCATGTCGAGATCTCGCGCCAGCGCCGGCCGTCCCGGTGCAGGAGCATCAGCGCGTCCTCGGGCCCCGATCCGCCGGGGTCATAGGCGGTGGGGGGCTGGCTGCCATCCTCCCAGGCCGCGATGATCGGGTCGGTCCAGCGCCAGGCCGCCTCGACCTCATCGCCGCGCATAAAGAGGGTCTGATCGCCGCGGATGACATCCATGATCAGCCGCTCATAGGCGTCGGGCAGCCCCGCGCCGACCGTGTCGGCAAAGGACATGTCGAGCGGCACCTCGGTCAGACGCATGCCGCCGGGCCCCGGCTCCTTGATGGTCATGCGCAGGGTGATCCCCTCATCGGGCTGCAACCGGATGATCAGCGCATTGCCGCGCAGCTGGGTCGCCGAGCGGGGAAAGATCGAATGCGGCGGGTCGCGAAACACCACCGCAATCTCGGACAGCCGGGCGCGCAGCCGCTTGCCGGTGCGCAGGTAAAAGGGCGTGCCCGACCAGCGCCAGTTCTCCACCGCCACATTCAGCGCGACATAGCTTTCGGTGCGGGTCTGCGGGTTTTCGGCATCCTCGGCATAGGAGCCGCCCTCGGCATTGGCGCGGTACTGGCCGCGCACGGTCAGCCGGTCGACCTCGCCCGGCCCGATCGGTTGCAGCGCGCGGATCACCTTGAGCTTTTCGTCGCGCACGGCATCGGCCTCAAACCGCGCCGGCGGCTCCATCGCGGTCAGGCACAAAAGCTGCATCAGATGGTTCTGGATCATGTCGCGCATCGCGCCGGAGCGGTCGTAATAGGCGCCGCGCCCGGCCACCCCGATGCTTTCGGCAACCGTGATCTGCACATGATCGACGGCGCGGGCGTTCCAAAGCGGCTCAAACAGCGCATTGGCAAAGCGGATCGCCATCAGGTTCTGCACCGTCTCCTTGCCCAGGTAATGGTCGATGCGATAGATCTGCCGCTCGTCGAAATGCTCGGCCAGCGCCAGGTTCAGCGCCCGGGCCGAGGCAAGGTCGCGGCCGAAGGGTTTTTCGACCACGATCCGGGCGGCCTGGGTGACCATGTCATGGGCCGAGAGCCGGGCGGCGATGTCGCCAAAAAGCGAGGGCGCGACCGACAGGTAAAAGGCCCGCGGCCGGTCCTGGGTGAGTTTGGCGGCCAGGGCCGACCAGCCCCCTTCGCCCATTGCATCCACCGCGACATAGTCAAGCGCGTCGAGAAAGGCCTGGCGCAGCTCCGGCGCGTCGCGGGCGCCCGGTTCGAATTCGTCGAGCGCGGCATCGACCATCGCGCGGAAGCCCGCGCCATCCATCTCGCTGCGCGCCGCGCCGATGATCCGCGCCTCGGCCGGCATCTGCCCGACCTGGCGGCGGCGAAACAGCCCCGGCAGGATCTTGCGCCGGGCCAGATCCCCGGTCGCGCCGAAGATCACAAGGTCGAACGGGTCGACCGGTATCACGCGTGAGACCATGCCAGGCTCCCGGATTGCGGCGCCGACAGCCATCGCGTCCGCGCGGGGTCAAGTCAAGCCCGCCGGCCCCCACACAGAAACGCATGGCGGCCATGCGCGGCGGGTGGATTGTTTTTGCCGGAGCGGGCGGGCTAAGGGAGGGCGCGAAAGGCCTCACCCATGAACCCGCTGCGCGGCATCGTCCTCAAAATCCTGTCGGTCACGATCTTCACCGGGATGGCCGCGATCATCAAGGCCACGGCCGATGAGGTGCCGGCCGGCGAGCGGGTCTTCTTCCGCTCGCTCTTTGCCATTCCGCCGATCCTAGTCTGGCTGGCGATGCGGCATGACTTTCCCGGCGGGCTGCGCACCAGCAACATTGCCGGGCATATCTGGCGCTCGCTGGTCGGGGTGACGGCCATGGGATGCGGGTTTCTGGCCCTGGGGCTGCTGCCCTTTCCCGAAATGGTGGCCCTGGGCTATGCCGCGCCGCTGCTCACGGTGATCTTTGCGGCGATGTTTCTGGGCGAGCGGCTGCGCATCTATCGCATGGCCGCGGTCGCGCTGGGCCTGGTGGGGGTGATGATCGTGCTGTCGCCGCGGCTTACGGTGCTCGAACCCGGCCAGGTCACCGATGCCGAGACGCTGGGCGCGACGATCGCGCTGACCGGGGCGGTCTTTGTGGCGCTGGCCACCGTTTTTGTGCGCAAGCTGGTGCAGACCGAGGCGACGCCGGCCATCGTCTTTTACTTTTCGGTCTTTGCCGCGCTTTTGTCGCTTGTCACCCTGCCCTGGGGCTGGGTGATGCCCGGCTGGCAGACATTCGGGCTTTTGGTTCTGGCCGGGCTGCTGGGCGGGGTTGGGCAGATCTGTCTGACCGAGGCGTATCGCCATGCCGAAACCGCCGTGATCGCGCCGTTCGACTATACCTCGATGCTGCTGGCCATCGCGGTGGGGTTCTTTGTTTTTGCCGAGATCCCCACCATGCCGATTCTGAGCGGGGCCGCGCTGGTCGTCACGGCCGGGCTCTTCATCATCTGGCGCGAGCGGCAGCTTGGCCTGAAACGCGGTGCGGCCCGGCGCATCGTCACGCCGCAGGGCTGAGCGCACCGTCCCTTCGCAATGCTGGCCCGCTGTTGGCCCTTCGTCGATTTGTTGCCGGCCCGTTGCCGGCCCGTTGCGGGGCGACCGGTCTTGTGGGGGCGGTTGCGGCCGCCCTATATCCCGGGGACGGCTAAGGGAGATCCGCAGGCATGGACGAAGACAGCATCCGGCGCGCCTTGGCGCGCATTGTCGATCCGGCCGGCGGGCAGGATCTGGTGAGCGCGGGCTATGTCGGCGCGGTGACGCTGACCGATGGTGCGGCACAGGTGATCCTGGAGGTTCCCGGCGCGCGCGGGGCTGCGATGATGCCGCTGGCCAAGGCCGCCGAGACGGCGATTGCGGCGCTGGAGGGCATCTCCTCGGCGCGGGTGATCCTGACCGCCGCGGCCGAGCCTGGCGGCGCTGCACCGGCCCAGGCGGCAAAGGGCCCGCCGCCCGATCTGCGGGGCGGGCGTGGCGCTCAAGCAGGTGCTCAACCAGGGTCGCAACCGGGTCCGCAGGCCGAGCGTCGCCCGCCCCAGCCCGGGCATCCGATCCCCGGGGTCGACCGTGTTCTTGCGGTCGGCTCGGGCAAGGGCGGGGTGGGCAAATCCACCGTTGCGGCCAATCTTGCCGTCGCGCTGGCGGGCGAAGGCCGGCGCGTCGGGCTGCTCGATGCCGATGTCTATGGCCCCAGCCAGCCGCGCATGATGGGGGTGCGCGACAAGCCCACCTCGCCCGACGGGCAGCGCATCAACCCGCTGCAGGCGCATGGCGTGGCGATGATCTCCATGGGTCTCTTGGTCGCCGAGGAAACCGCCACGGTCTGGCGCGGGCCGATGCTGATGAAGGCGCTGCAGCAATTCCTGTTCTCGGTGGTCTGGGGCGAGCTTGACGTGCTGATCATCGATCTGCCGCCGGGCACGGGCGATGTGCAGCTCACCCTTGCGCAGCGCACGACGGTCACCGGCGCGGTCATCGTCTCGACCCCCCAGGATGTCGCGCTGCTCGATGCCCGCAAGGCCGTCGATATGTTTGAGCGCACCGAGGTGCCGCTGGTCGGCCTGATCGAGAATATGGCGAGCTTTGTGTGCCCCAAATGCGGCGAGGTCACGCCGCTTTTCGGCCATGGCGGGGCGCAGGAGATGGGCGCGCGCCTGGGGGTGCCGTTTCTGGGCGAGATCCCCATTGATCTCGACACCCGCCTGTCCGGCGATGCCGGCATGCCGGTGGTGCTTGCGCATCCCGACAGTGCCCCGGCCAAGTGCTTTCGCGAGATCGCCCGCAGCCTGATCGCGGCGGGGCAGGCCTGATCTCACGCAAGGCCCGCTGCGGGCGCGGGTCTGGGATGTTGTGAAGAACCTCTGCGCGCGGGTCTGGGATGCCGGGAAAAACCGTCTCCGCGCGCGGGCCGGGGATGCTGGGCAGAACCGCCCGCGCGGGCGGCGCGGCGCTCAGCCCCAGGGGTCGATCGGCGCGTCGTCATCCCAATCGGCCAACGGGCCGAGCGGATCTTCGGGGCAGTCCGATACCCAGCTTGCCTCGGCGGGGCGGGTCTGAAGCTCCTCCTCCTCCTCGGGTTCCATCAGATGCCCAAGGCCGAGCAGGTCGCTGCTTTGCTCCTCTGGGATCTCGAACTCGAAAACATCCGCCTCGGGTGTGTCGATAACCCATGTGAAGCTGCGGGGCATGTCGCTCTCCTGCCATCCAGTGTCCGGTCACGCTCAAGATGAGGGCGCCGGGCCCGCCGCGCCGTGACCGCGGTCACGGCCAAGGCGTCTTGCCAAGCTGCGCCCCAGACGCCAGAACCGCCCGACTTCAGGGAGAGCCCGCATGGCGCCGCAAGACCGCCCCGACCCGCCGCCGCACCCAAGCGGGCAGCATTACCGGCCCGATATTGACGGGCTGCGCGCGCTGGCGGTGGTGCCGGTGGTGCTTTACCACGCCAAGGTGCCGGGGTTTTCGGGCGGGTTTGTCGGGGTCGATGTGTTCTTCGTGATCTCGGGCTTCCTGATCACCTCGATCCTGATGCGCGGGCTCTCGGAGGGGTCGTTTTCGCTGCTGGCGTTTTACGAGCGGCGGGTGCGGCGCATTCTGCCGGCGCTGCTGCTGGTGGCGGGGGTGACGACGCTGGCGGCAATGGCGCTCTTCGTGCCGACCGATCTGTCGGAATTTGCGCGCAGCCTGGCCGGCACGCTCTTTTTCTACGCCAATTTCGTTTTTGCCGCCGATCTGGGCTATTTCGACGCGCCGGCCGAGACCAAACCGCTCCTGCATATGTGGTCGCTGGCCATCGAAGAGCAGTTCTACATCCTCTACCCGCTGGTCCTCTGGGCGCTGATCCGGGCCCGGCGCGCGGTTCTTCTGCCCGGGCTGGCGGCGCTGGCCGCCTGTTCCCTTGCCGCCTCGCTCTGGTTCACGGCCGAGGATGCGGCGCGGGCCTTCTTCATGCCGCATCTGCGCGCCTGGGAGCTGCTTGCCGGGGCGCTGGTCGCCCTTTCGGCGCAATATGAGCTGCGGCGCCAGGCTGCCGAGATTGCCGCGGGCGCGGGCCTCGCGCTGATCCTCCTGCCGGTTTTCCTTTACGACGCGCAGACGGTTTTTCCGGGGCTTGCGGCGCTGCCCCCGGTGGCGGGCGCAGCGCTGGTCTTGCATGCCGGACGCAGCCCGGGCCTGTGGGCGCACCGGGCGCTGAGCCTGCCGCCCCTGGTCGGGCTGGGGCTGATCTCCTATGCGCTTTATCTGTGGCACTGGCCGGTTCTCGTCTTTGCCGGCTATGCCGCGATGCGCCCGCTGGGCCCCG
>JBCBKN010000226.1:0-7661 GCA_038521775.1 Pseudomonadota bacterium
GGCCCCTGCGAGGAAGGGATCTGGTTCGAAAGCAACGGCGCGATCTGCTTTCTCTATGACAACGGGCTGGGGCCGCAATGCTGGATCGTCACCCGGCGCGGTGGTGAGATCTTTGCGCGCAGTGTCGGTGACCCGGATGGGTTGGCCGAGTTGCGCATGTCGGATCGCAGCACCGAGACACTCGGCTGCCCCGGCCCCTCGCTGGGTGTGTGAGGCGCGTGCGCACCAGCTGCGCAGCCGTGGCGCGGGTTTCGACCTAGAAAAGCTCACCCTGCCCGCCGCCGGAGCGCTCCGGCGCGCCGGTATCGCGGGTTTCACCCTGCTGGGCCGCCGGTTTCTGGCCACGCGGTCGTCGGGGCGCCGGTGCGGATGCCGGGCCGGGATCGGGCACCAGCAGCACATCGTCATCGCGAAATGTGACCCGCAGCCGGGCCTGCGCGCGCGCATCCTCGGCCGTGGCAACAAGCTGGCCCTCCTCGGTCCGCACCAAAGCAAAGCCGCGGGCCAGCGTGCGCTTGTGGCTCAGCGTCTCGAGCACCCGGGCCTGGGCGTTCAGCCGCGCCCGGTCTGCCTCCAACCGGCCGGAGCCGGCCCGCAGCAGCCGCTCCTCCAGCGCTGACACCCCCGCGCGCGCGGTGCTGTGGCTGCGATGCAGGGGTGCCAGGCTGACCCGACCGCCCGTCGCCTCGAGGCGCCGACGGGCATCCCGCAGCAGGGCCGCCAGAAGGGCCGGCCCAAAGCGCCCCGCGACGCTGCGGTCCCGCATCGCGCGCCGCTGGTCGACCACCCAGCGCATCAGCTGCGGACCGAACCTGCCGGCCCGACGCTCAAAGGCAAGCCGGCGCGCCTGCAGCGCTGCGGTCAGCCCCCGCGGCAGACGCTGGGCAAATTCATCAAGCCGCTGCACCCGCTCGGCCAGTATGGTTTCAGGCCGCGGCAACAGACGGCCCAGATCGCGCAGCCGCCGGCGCCGGTCGCTCAGGCCGCGCGCCAAACCGCTGCGGCGACGTTCTTCCAGCCCCGCCAGCGCGGCCATCAGATCGAGCCGCACCGGCACGGCAAGCTCGGCGGCCGCCGTTGGCGTGGGCGCGCGCAGATCCGCGGCGAGATCGATCAGGGTTGTGTCCGTCTCATGCCCGACAGCGGAAATCAGCGGGATGGCACTGTCTGCCGCCGCGCGCACCACCGCCTCCTCATTGAACCCCCACAGATCCTCCACCGACCCGCCGCCCCGCGCCACGATCAGCACGTCGGGGCGCGGCACTGGCCCGCCCCGCGGCAGCGCATTGAACCCGCGGATCGCCTCGGCCACCTCGGGCGCACACCGCTCGCCCTGCACGCTGACCGGCCAGACCAGCACATGGCGCGGAAACCGGTCGCGCAGCCGGTGCAGAATGTCGCGGATCACCGCGCCGGAGGGCGAGGTGACCACCCCGATCACCTCGGGCAGATAGGGCACCGGGCGCTTGCGATCGGCGGCAAACAGCCCCTCGGCCTCCAGCGCCTTCTTGCGCCGCTCCAAGAGCGCCATCAGCGCGCCCAGCCCGGCGGGGGCAAGGCTCTCGATCACCAGCTGATAGCGCGACTGGCCCGGAAAGGTGGTGATGCGCCCGGTCGCCACGACCTCCATTCCCTGTTCGGGCTTGGTGCGCAGCCCCTGCGCGGTGCCGCGCCAGATCACCGCCGACAGCACCGCGCGGTCATCCTTGAGATCGAGATAGAGATGGCCCGAGGACGGGCGCGAGACCCGGCCCAGCTCGCCCCGCACGCGCACATGCGGAAAGCCCTGCTCGACCGAGCGCTTGATTGCGCCCGAGAGCTCCGAGACGGTGAATTCCGGGGCGTTCGCCCCCGGCCCGCCGGCCTCGTCGTCGTCGATCAAATCCATCGAAGGAGCATCCGGCGCATCATGGCCAACCACACCGCATCTGGCCGGGGGGTGCAAGACGTCACGGCGCCGAACCTGGCACTGAAGGCCCGCGGCGCGTGCTCGGCAGGGTTCATGCAGGGCAAAATCCGCGATCACGGCGGACCGGAGCCATGGCGTGGGTGGTGTGGGAAAAGAGCTTGCGCGGCAGCCGAGACCGCATGTGCCACGGGAACGGCGCAAGCGTGCGCTCTACAGGGATCGGCCGTTCTGGCCACTCCCGGATCGGGACGAGCATGGAGGGAATGTGCGGCCGGCCCGCGCCCAGGCCAAGACCAGAGCGCACCGCGGAAGACCTGCCCGCTTGCACCGCGGAAGACCTGCCTGCTTGCACCGCCTCTTCCGCCTGATAGAAGCGCATGCAAGGAGGACGCGCATGATCATCCTGATCCTCGGCGGCGGCGGGCGCGAGCATGCGCTGGCCTGGGCCATTGGCCAGCACCCTGCCTGCACGCGGCTGGTCTGCGCGCCGGGAAATCCAGGCATGGCTGCGTTGGGCGATTGCGTGCCGCTCGATCCCTGCGATGCCGGCGCGGTGTGCAAGCTGGCACAGGACATTGCCGCGGAGCTGGTCGTGATCGGGCCCGAAGCCCCGCTTGCCGCGGGCGTCTCGGACGCGCTTCGGGCGGCCGGGTTTCTTGTCTTCGGCCCCTCGCGGGCCGCGGCGATGCTGGAAAGCTCCAAGACCTTTGCCAAACAGATCTGCGATGCCGCAGGCGCGCCCACCGCCCGCTGGGCGCAGTTTGACACGCTTGCCGCGGCGCGGGCGCATCTCGACCGCTCGGAGATGCCGCTGGTCGTCAAGGCCGACGGGCTCGCCGCCGGCAAGGGCGTTGTCGTGGCCCAGACCCGGGCCGAGGCCGAGGCGGCGCTGAGCGACATGTTCGCCGGCCGGTACGGCGATGCCGGTGCCACGGTGGTGTTGGAGGAGATGCTGAGCGGGGAGGAGGCAAGCCTCTTCGTGCTGGCCAACGGGTCCGACGCGGTGGTGATCGGCACAGCACAGGACCATAAGCGCCTCGCGGAGGGCGACAAGGGGCCGAACACCGGCGGGATGGGGGCCTATGCGCCAGCGCCGCTGATGACGCCGGCGGTCACGGCGCGGGCCATGGAGGAGATCGTGCGCCCCTGTCTTGCGGAAATGGCCGCGCGCGGCACCCCCTATTCCGGTGTGCTCTATGTGGGGCTGATGATCGAGCATGGCGCCCCGAGGCTGATCGAGTTCAACGCCCGGTTTGGCGATCCTGAAACCCAGGCGCTGGTGCTGCAGGCGGGCCCGGTGCTGCTCGATGCGATCCTGGCCACCGCGCATGGCGAGCTTGGTGGCTGGCGGCCAGGCTGGCCGCTTAAGGCGGCATTCTGTGTGGTGATGGCCGCGCGCGGCTATCCCGATGCCTACGAAAAGGGCGCGCCAATCGGCGGGCTCGCCGAAGCGCAGGATGTCGATGGCGTCACCGTCTTTCACGCCGGCACCGCGCTGCGGGAGGGTCAAATCCTCTCGGCCGGCGGCCGGGTGCTGAATGTATGCGCCAGCGCCGACACGCTGGCCGAGGCGGCCGCGCGCGCCTATCGCGCCGTCGATCTGATCGACTGGCCAGGTGGGGTGTGCCGCCGCGATATCGGGTGGCGCGCCTTGCAATGACCGCTCTGGTGTTCGAGGCCACGACGTTTCTGTGCAGCAAGACCTATCATCTCGAGGCCGGTTCGGTGCGCTGCCACGACAAGAGCGGCGCGCTTGAATGGTCCCTTGAGATCGACGCGATCGACGCCGCGATACTTGCCGAGCATGTGGTGCGCCGGCGATTGCTGCGCCGCTTCGATCTTTGCGTTGACGGGCGCTGGCACTCGATCGGCGGGAATTTCGACATCACCCAGCCCGGTGCTCCCGACCGGGCCGCACAACGGGCGCTGATCGGCGCGATTGCGAAGGCCCTGCCGGGGACATGTGCGATCACAATGGGCGAACGCCGCAGCTGGCGTTATGTCTGGTTCGGGTTGGGCCTGGTCTCGCTGTTGAGCGCCCCAAGCTTGCTGGTGGCAGCCGCATTCGGCGGGGCGAGCGGATTTCAGATCGCGGTCATCGCGCTGCCCATGGCGCTGCTGGCGCTGTTCGGCCTTGTTGTCATGCGGATCTTTGCGCCCTGGACCGCACCGCCGCGCATCGATGCACAGGGTCTGGTCGATCTGCTGGCCTATCGCGACCGCGTGCCGGAGCAGCCCTAGGGTTCAGGCCCAGGGTCACGGCCGAGAGTTCGGGGCGGCCCTAGGGTGCAGCGCAGGCAAGGGCCGCAGCAAAGCTCTCCGGCCCCTCGAACGGCCCCAGATCCTGCGTCTCGATCCGCCCGTCGACCAGGCGGGCCGCAACCACCCGGCGCCATGCCGCATCGGCGGTCACCGTCTCGGGGCCCGCGCCGCAATCGCGCACCCCGCCGGAGATAAAATCCTCACCGATCCGGTGGTTCGAAAACCCGGGCGCCAATGCCAGTTCGACCATCTGGTCGCCGCGCAGCGTGACGATGCGCAGCGTCTTTCCCAGATGCGGGGTTTCGACATAGGCAACATCGTTCTGCCCGTCTCCGTCGAAATCGGCAATGCCCACCGGCGCCAGCCAACGAAACCGGCGCCCGATCGGCGCGGTCGTGGCGATCCGCTCAATGCCGGGGCTGTAGCCATCGACAAAGTGGGCCCGGTACACGGCCAGCCGGGCACCAAGCTCGGCATGGCTCTCGACCACGACAATCTCTGGCTTGCCGTTGCCGCCCAGATCCGCAAGCCGCGGCGCGAGATCCTCAAAGACCAGATATGGAGGCAGCTCGAAGGGGATCTCCAGCCGATCCTCATACGCAACAAGCGCAGCATATTCGATTGCATCGCCCAGAACCGCATGCGGATAGCGGTCGGTCGGCAGATCGAACGCGGCGCCCATTCTGTAGCATGGCGCGGGTGGCACAAAGACCTGGCCCAAGGCGGCGGGCGGCGCGCAGCGATCGCGGGCCGAGGCGGGCGCCGGGGCCCCGATTGCAAGAAGCGTCGCGAGAAGCGCCCCCAGATGTGACGCCCCCAAGAACGGCACCCTGAGGGGCGCAAGACCCCGCGCGCGCCGCACCCGCATCAGATCTGCTTTTCGGGCATCCGAACGACCAGCCCGTCCAGCGCATCCGTCACCTTGAGCTGACAGGTCAGGCGCGATGTCTCGGACGGCTCATAGGCAAAATCGAGCATGTCGACCTCCATGTCGTCCTTTGCGGGAAGTTTCTCCACCCAGGCGGGGTCGACATAGACATGGCAGGTGGAACAGGCGCAGGCCCCGCCGCAATCGGCATCAATGCCGGGGATGCCATTGTCACGCGCACCCTCCATCACGGTCATGCCGTTGGCCACCTCAACCACATGTTCTGTGCCATTGTGCTCGATATAGGTGATCTGCGCCATGCCAGCCTCGTCCTTGCCCCGGGGTCGTCCTCAGCCGGTATGTAGCGGGCAGAATGCGCCGGTTCCAGTGGCATTTTGCCCGGCGCGTTGTGATCTTGCCCGGGCGCCTGGCGGCAGCACCGTCTTGACCGCATGCGCATCGTTCTGCTTATGTTCATGCGATGACCGGACCTGCCTGGCCTCGCCCGCCCGCCTGCCTGACCGCCGATCAGCTTGACCGGCCGCCCGAGCGTGCGCGCGTGACGGTTGCAGGCCTGGTGATCGTGCGCCAGCGTCCCGGCTCGGCCAAGGGGGTCATCTTCGTGACGCTTGAGGATGAGACCGGCGTGGTCAATGTCGTGGTTTGGAGCGGCACCTATGAGCGCTTTCGCCGCGCGGTCATTGCGGGGCGGCTTTTGCGCGTGACCGGCCGCATCCAGCGTGAGGGCCAGGTCGTTCATCTGGTCGCCGAGATCATCGAGGACATCTCGCATATGCTCGACGATCTCGCCCGGGGCGAGCTGACCATGCCGATCCCGCTCGCGCCCGCCGATGAGGTGCGCAAGCCCGTGCCGCCGACGGCCCGCCATCCCCGCCAGCAGGCCAAGGCGCTCTTTCGCGGCCGCTGAGGCTGCCGGCCCCGCAACGCGCGCATCTTGGCCAGCACGCGGCGCGTCCCGACCGCCAGCGCGTATGCCGCGCGCCGCCCAGACCCCATTCCCGCTTGCCCCCGACCCGGCTTGCTCGCTAAGCCTGCCCGCATGGCATCCAGCCCCCTGCCCGCAACCAGCGCCGCCCGCCCGCGCGAGGACCGCGCGCTATTGGGCATGGGGATCATGTGCATGGCCGTGGTCAGCTTCACCGGCATCGACACATCGGGCAAATGGCTGATCCTGGCTGGCATCCCTGCCCTTCAGGCGGTGTTTTGCCGCTATGCGGGGCATTGTCTGCTGGCGCTCATCGTGTTTGTGCCGCTGGAGGGCCGCCGCGCCTTCCGCTCGCAACGGCCTTGGATACAGGTGCTGCGCTCGCTCCTCCTGCTCTCCAGCACCATCTTCAACTTCCTGGCCCTGCGCCACCTGCCGATCAGCGTTACCGGCGCGATCGTTCTGGCCTCGCCCATCGCGCTTACCCTGTTGAGCATTCCGCTTCTGGGCGAGCGGGTGGGCCCGCGTCGCATTATTGCGGTGCTGGTGGGGTTTGTCGGCGTGCTGGTGGTGCTGCAACCCTGGGGCGCGGCCTTTCACCCGGCAATGTTCCTGTCCGTTGCCGGGATGCTGACCGGCTCCTTCTACCTCATCGTCACGCGGCATCTGGCCGGCACCGAGACCAATGCGGTCAGCCAAATCTGGTCGAGCGGCATTGCGACGGTGCTGCTGGCGCCCTTTGTCCTCTCGCTCTGGGTCTGGCCAGACACCGCGCTGGGCTATCTGGTGATCGCCGTTGCGGCAATATGCGGGGCGCTGGGGCATATGGCGGCGAATGTGGCGCTGCGCTTTGCCGAGGCCTCGCTGCTGGCGCCGCTGATTTATCTGCAGATCATCACAGCGCCCTTGGCCAGCATCATCGTCTTTGACGAGCCGCCCAGCCTGGCAACCATGCTGGGCGGGCTGATCATTGCGGCGACCGGGATCTATATCTGGCAGCGCGAACGCCAGCTCGCCCGCCAGGCTAGCCGCGCCCTATAAAGGGCATCGCGGTCGCCATCACGGTCATGAACTGAATATTGGCCGAAAGCGGCAGCCCGGCCATATGCAGCACCGCATCGGCCACATGCCGAACATCCATCACCGGCTCGGGCCGGACCGAGCCGTCGGCCTGCGGCACGCCCTTGGTCATCGCCTGGGCCATCTCGGTCAGCGCATTGCCGATATCGATCTGCCCGCAGGCGATGTTGAAGGGCCGCCCATCGAGCGACAGGGTCCGCGTAAGCCCGGTGATCGCATGTTTTGTGGTCGTGTAGGGCACCGAGCCCGGCCGCGGCACATGTGCCGAGATCGAGCCATTGTTGATGATCCGCCCGCCTTGCGGCGATTGCGCCCGCATTTGCCGGAACGCCGCCCGGGCGACCAGAAAAGCCCCCGTGAGGTTGACATCGACGACCTTTTTCCAGTCTTCGACCGAGATCTCGTCGATGGGCGCTGCGGCGACATTGCCCCCGGCATTGTTGAAGACGCAATCGACCCGCCCGAACCGTGCCACCGTGGCGGCAAAGGCTGCGTCGACCGCCGCGGGATCGGTGACATCGGTGGGCAGCGAAACTGCCGCCGCGCGCCCGGCCGCCACCGCCTCAAGCGCCTCGGCCCGCCGCCCGAGCAGCGCC
>JBCBKN010000227.1:0-7647 GCA_038521775.1 Pseudomonadota bacterium
ATCATCACGCTGTTCCTGCAATACATGAAGCGGGTGATGCGGGCGAAGGGCTTTGCGTGACGGGGGCGGTGGGATGAGCGCTTCGGACACGGCCGCCGCCCCCTTGGCAAGCGACGCGACCCAGGCCGATCAGTGGCGTTTCGTGCGCTATCTCTTTCTGGCCTTTCTGGGGCTGTGGCTGGTCTTCACCCTGTTTCCGCTTTACTTCATGGCGATCACCGCCTTCAAAACCGCCGCCGAGACCAATCTGACCGTGCCCACCTTTTGGCCGCGCGACTGGCAGCCGCAGAATTTTGCGGGGGTGTTTGCAGAGCGCTCGAATTTCTCGGCGCTGGTCGACAGCTTCATCATCGCCACGGCCAACACCGCGCTTGCGCTCTTTCTGGGCTCGCTTGCCGGCTATGCCTTTGCGCGGTTTCCCCGCCAGGCCGGCGGCGAGAACCTGGCCTTCTGGATCCTGTCGAACCGGATGTTCCCGCCCGTGGCGATCCTGGTGCCGATGTTCTTTCTGTTCGACAACACGCCCTGGGGCACCGACAGCCATCTGTCGCTGATCATCCTTTATCTGGTCTTCAACCTGCCCTTGGCGACCTGGCTCATGATGGTCTTTTTCCGCGATGCGCCGCGCGAGATCGAGGAGGCGGCTTACCTGGATGGCTGGACCCCGCTGCGCGCCTTTGTGAAGGTCACGCTGCCGCTGGTGCTGCCGGGCATGATTTCGGTGGCGATGCTGTGCTGGATCTTTGCCTGGAACGAATATCTTTTCGCCAATCTCTTTGTGGGCACGGATGTGCGCACCTACACAATCGTGATCCCCACCTTCACCCATGGCTCGCAGACGCTGTGGAACCTGCAGATGGCGTTTTCGCTGATTGCGATGATCCCGCCGGTGACGCTGTTCATTCTTTTGCGGCGCTACATGGTGCGCGGGCTGTCCCTGGGGGTGGTCAAGGGATGAGCGGGCAGGGAGGGTGCAGCCCGGCAAGGCTGGGGGCGCTGCCCCCAGACCCCCGGAGTATTTGGACCAAGAAGAAGGGGGGGCGTGGGGTCGTCGGATCTGGCCATGGGGGTGCGCATGGCGCGGCTTGAGGTCGACGGGCTTTGCAAGGGCTGGGAGTTTCCGGTCATCGACCGTCTGTCGTTTTCGGTCGAGGAGGGGGAGTTCTTTGTCATCGTGGGCGCCTCGGGCATCGGCAAGACGACGCTGTTGCGGCTAATCTCGGGGCTGGAGCCGCCGGATGCGGGCCGCATCCTGGTGGGCGGGCAGGACCAGACGCGGCTGCCGCCCTATCGCCGGCGGATCGCGATGACCTTTGAAAGCTATGCGCTTTACCCGCATCTGTCGGTCTATGAGAACATCGCAAGCCCGTTGCGGGCGCGCCGAACCCCGCGGGTCGAGCGCGACCGCAAGATCCGCGACATTGCCAAGCTCTTGCGCATCGATCATCTGTTGGATCGCAAGCCGGGGGAGGTGTCGGGCGGGCAGAAGCAGCGCACCGCGCTGGGCCGCACGCTGGTCGCCGACCCGGATGTGTTCCTGCTCGATGAGCCGATCAGCCATCTCGACGCAAAGATCCGGCATGAGCTGCGCACCCAGTTTCACACGCTTGAGGAGCTGCGCCGGGTCGCCACGGTCTATGTCACGCATGATTATGCCGAGGCGCTGTCGCTGGGCGACCGGATCGGGGTGATGGGCGCGGGCGGGGTGCTGGAACAGATCGGCGCGCCGCGCGATCTTTTCGAAGCGCCGGCAAATCTGACGGTGGCCGAGCATCTGGGCCAGCCGACGATCAATGTGATTGCGGCGCGGCTGGTGCGGGATGCGGATGGCGTCTTTCTGCAGGCCGAGGGCGGGAGCCTGCGCTTTCCCGTGGCCGCGGCCCATGTGCCGCCGCTGGAACGTCACGGGGCCGATCGGGTGACCCTGGGATTGCGGCCGCAATTCCTGCGCCCGGATCTGGCCGAGGGCCAGGCGCAGATCGCCGCCGATGTCGACATATTCGAGCCCTTGGGCGCAACGGGTGTGATGATTGCGCAATCGGGCGGGGTGCGTTTGACCGCGCTGACCGACCCGGAGGCGCATTTCGACACGGGCGACCGGGTCATGCTGGCAACCGATCCGGCCCGGTTTCACTATTTCGACAGCGCCAGCGGCCGCAGCCTTCTGGAGGCTGTCTGATGGCCCAGGTCGCGCTGGAACGGGTCAACAAGATCTATGGGGCTGGCAAGGCCGCCGTGCATGCGGTGCAGGACCTCGATCTGGTGGTGGGCGATGGCGAGTTCGTGGCCCTGCTGGGCCCGTCGGGCTGCGGCAAGACCTCGACCCTGCGCATGATCGTGGGGCTGGAGAGCCTGACCTCGGGGTCCATCCATTTCGGCGGCCAGGATGTCTCGACGCTCGAGCCGCAGGACCGCAATGTCGCGATGGCCTTTGAGACCTATGCGCTCTACCCCTCCTTCACCGTGGCCGACAATCTGGCCTTTCCGCTGGAGGTGCGCGGTGTCGATGCCGCCACGCGCCGGCGCAAGGTGGGCGAGATTGCCGAGATCCTGGAGATCACCAACATCCTGGACGCGCTGCCGCCGCAGCTTTCGGGCGGCCAGCAGCAGCGCGTTTCGCTGGGCCGGGCGCTGATCCGCGAGCCCTCGGTCTTTATCCTGGACGAGGTGATGAGCCATCTCGACGCGCATCTGAAGTTTCGGATGCTCTTTGATCTCAAGCGCCTGCACCGCGAGCTGGGCCGCACGATGATCTATGTCACCCATGATCAGGTCGAGGCGCTGGCGCTGGCGGACCGCGTTGCAGTGATGTCGAACGCCCGGCTTCAGCAGATCGGCGACCGCAACACGCTCTACAACGCGCCCGCCAATGTGTTTGTGGCCGATTTCATCGGCGAGCCGCCGACGAATTTCCTGCCCGCCACGGTCACGCCCGAGGGGCTGGCTGTCGCGGAAACCGACATCCGGCTTGCGGTGAGCCCGGCCGTGGCCCAGGCTCTGGCCCCCCGGTCGGCGCAAGACGTGACGGTGGGGATCCGCCCGCAAAACCTCAGCATCCGGCCGGCGCCCAACAGCTTCAGCGCTACGGTCAAGATCAACGAATATCTCGGCGAGCGCTCGATCCTGACGGTTGCGAACGGGCCTGTCACGCTGCAGGCGCTGGTGCCGCCGGAGACACGCTCGGGGCGGGGCGATGCGGTCACCCTCTCCTACGATCCTGCCAATGTCATGGTCTTCGACCCCGAAACGGAGGCCCTGATCCGCTAGACCACAGATCCCGGGGGCAAACCCGGGGCAGCCAACGACAACATCTTGGGAGGACCCAGAATGGGCATTTTCAGCGGCTATACCAGACGGAAGTTCATGAAGAGCGTCGCGATGGGCGCGGGCGCTGCGGCCGGCATGGGCATGCCGGGGCGCATGGCCTGGGGGGCCGAGGCGGTGCCGCCTGGCAAAAAGCTCTTCAACGATGTGGGCCTGAAGTATTTTCAGGACAGCAACTGGCTGCACGCGCCGCTCTGGCTGTCGGACCATATGATGAAGGAGGCCGGCGTCGGCATCGAAAGCCGCGAGATGTATGATGGCGGCGATGCGGTGGCCAAGATCCTGCCGCAGCTTCTGTCGCGCCGCCCGCGGTTCGATTTCGTGCAATACCCGTCGCTCTTTTTCGGGGCCTTTGCCTCGACCGGGCAGCTGGAGCCGCTCGACCCCTATTTCGAGAGATATGCCGGCACGTCGGATTACCTCGACTGGGTGATGCCCGCCTATCGCGAGTTCTACACCAAGTGGAACGGCGACACGGTGGGGGTGATGCTGGATGGCGACATCCACATCCTTCATTACCGCAACCGCTATTTCAACGACCCCGAGCTGCAGAAGAAATTCTCGGCCCGTTTCCAGCGCGAGCTTGCCGTGCCCACCACCTGGCATGATTTCCTCGACGCCACCCAGTTCTTCACCGAAGAGCTTTCCAGCCAGGGCATCTACGGCACCTCGATGGTCGTGAACCCGCCCAATTTCGGCTGGGGCTTCTGGATGGACATCGCGGCCTCGGCCGGGGTGAACTATTTCGACGAGAACATGAACCCGGTGATCAACCAGGGCAAGGCGGCCGAGACGCTGGACATGTATCGCGAGATCATCAAGTTCGGCCCGCCGGGGGCCGAGGCGATGGATATCGGCACCACCATCCAGCGCTGGCAGTCGGGTTCGGATGTGATGAGCGTCTGGTGGATCGATCTGGCCGAATTCACTGTCCAGCAGCAGGGGGTTGAGCTGGCCGAGGATCAGGGTGCCGCCATCGTGCCGGGCTGGCCCATGGATGACGGCTCGGTCCAGCACCGGGCGATCTCGCTCTGGTGCCGCACCGCCTCGATCCCGCGCAACCTGCCTCAGGATGTGAAGGACGCGGCCTTCTACTTCATCTATCGCATGTCCCATCCCGACTATTCCGACCGGATCGTGGCCGACCCGTTCTGCGGCTCCGATCCCTTCGGCAAGTCGCATTACACCCATGCCGCGGCGCAGATGTATATCGAGCCCAACCCGCAGCGGGGCACCAACGACATCTATCCGGTCAATGACGGGATCTTCAAAACCTTCGGCCGGGCGCGCAACCATCTCGATGCGGGGCTTGCCAATGTCGAGGTCGGCTATCCGCAGTTCTTCTGGGAGGGCGCGCCGGAGTATGCCGATGCGCTGGGCCGCAACATCTCCAAGGCGATCTCGGGCGAGCTGACCTCGCAGCAGGCGCTCGACGAGGCGGCCGAGGAATGGGTGCAGATCGCCCAGAAGCTTGGGCTCGACAGCCAGAAGGCCCAGTACAAGAACTTCATCGATGGCGCCCGGGCGCTGGGCTACAAGATCTGACACTCTCGGCGGTCCCGCATGCGGGGCCGCCAGGCCTTTGGGCCGACGCCAAAAGTCTTGCGCCCGCTGGGCCCGGCAGGTGGCAGGGTCTGCGCGTGAGGAGCGCCTGTAGCGGACTTTGATGCCGCAATCCCGCCATGATACCGCCCTATCGGTGAATCGCTGCGGGCGCGCGTGCTGTGGTCACGCGCCAGTCATGAACAGGTGTGTGTGATGAACCCGAATGCGCTGTTTTATGCGGGGAACTACGACCGGATCGTGTTCCATTTCGACGGAAACAACAACGATCCCGACGATATCGCGGCGATGGCCGTGGCCGCGCTGATCGCCAAGGCGGCGGGGATCGAAGACAAGATCGTCTTTTTCCACAGCAACAACATTTTCGAGCCCTCGGTTGCCTGGCAGGTCGACGCCATGAACCAGGTGGCGGCCTTCGCGCAGAGCCTCGGCATTGCCACGCACAGCTATGAGGGCCAGGCCGCGGCCACCACCGGTGAACTGACCGATGTGCTGAATTCCGGCGAGAAGGTTCTGGTGCTGGAAGGCGGCCCGATGACGGCGACCCACACCGCCCTGCAGGGCGTGTCGGCGGGCAATCTTGGCAATATCTCGATGATGTCCCACTCAGGCTGGAACGAAAACCAGGGCGTGCCCTGGTCGACGGTCAAGGCCGACTTCCCCGAGATCACCTATTTCGACATTGTCGACCAGAACGGCTTTACCACCAAAACCAACAATGCGCCGGGCAGCGGGTTCAAGAGCAAGTGGTGGGACTGGATGGACGATCCGGACGAGCCGCTCGCCAGCAACCCGGTGGTCAGCGAGGCCAATGCGCTGATGGGCCTGGCCAATGGCCCGGAGTTCGACCCCGGCTCGCTGCCCGAGGACAACAGCCAGTATTATTACGACATCTCCTATGACGCCTCGGATGCCGGCATGCTGATGTATGCGCTGCATGGGCTCGATGCCAATGGCAACCCGTCGGAGCGGTCGAACCCGCGGATTGCGCGCGATTTCCTGGCCGCCGGCGACCCTTTGGAGAAAGCGCCGTCGGATATCGGCGCCAACCCCGCGCTGGTGCATGAATTTGCCAATGGCTGGGCCAAGATCGAGGCGGAATCGGCCACATGGGCGCTGCCCAACAGCGGCTCGCTGGACAATTGGCAGCTGACCAATGCGTTCGACTTCTCCGACACCGGCAGCCCGCAATTTGGCAATAAGGGCGCCATCGAGGACGATGCGGGTCAGGGCGCGACCGGCGATGGGGTGATGTGGTGGACCGGGCCGAACTATTTTGACGACAGCTTTGCGGGGCTGAGCCGAACCGCACCGCTGCTCTATCGCTTTGAGATCGGCGCCGAGGACATCCCCGCGGGCGGGACGCTGAAGATCGGCTTCAACATTCGGGTGATGAAGCCCGAGGGCGCCGGGGTCGGGGCCAGCGACGCGGCCAATGACGTGTTCTTCAAATTCGGCGCCGAAGGCACGTTTGACGGCACGATCGACAAGACCGGATGGAACAAGATCCACGTCAAACCCTTCGACGGTCAGGGCAATCCCGACCCGTTCGAGGTGATGGAATGGGGCTGGATTGCCCATCGCGCCTCCGGCGGGCGCGATGTGCCGGTGCATTATGAGATCACCGAGGCCGGCATTTACGAGTTTGCCATTGGCGGGCGGTCGAAATGGACGGCGATCGACCAGATCCAGATCCTGGATGTGAACAACTATCCCGGCCGGGACCCGTATCGCGCGGAATCGGCCAGCAGCGTCTATCAGCCCGTCCCGGTCAATGCCGCGCCCATCGTGGTGGACGACGAGGCCGCGGTTCTGGCCGGCGAAACGGTCGTGATCGATGTGCTGGCCAATGACAGCGATCCCGATGGCGATGCGCTGACCCTGTCGGCGGTCTCGGCGCCGACCGGCATTACGGCGCAGATCGTGAATGGCGAGATCGAGCTGACAATCGCGCCCGATATCGTGGGCGCGCAGGAGATCAGCTATACCGTCAGCGACGGAAACGGCGGCATGGCGGCCGGCCTGCTCACCCTCGATGTCTCGGCGCCCGCGCCGGCGCCGCAGGTGGGGCGGGTTGCGGGCCGGGTGTTCGTGGATGGCGACGAGGACGGGCGCAACGGGAACGACGCCGACGATCCCGGCCTTGGGGGCCATGTCGTGACGCTCTTTCAGGGCAATACGGTGATCGCCTCGACCGTCACCAATGCCAATGGCTGGTATCTCTTTTCCGACGTGCCGGCCGATGACGGGTACACGGTGCGGATCTATAAGGGCGACACGCGGCTCGATTTTGCCCCGGGCCCCGATCAGTGGATCGGCGGCGCCGGCAATCTCAACACGAGCAGTTTCAGCGTCGTGCCCGAGAACAAGACCACCGGCATGCATGGCATGTTCGCGCCGCCCGGCACGGTGGCGGGCCAGCTTGAAATGGGCACAGTCACCCTTTCGCAAAGCACCCCGGACAGCTGGATCAATGTGAGCTTTGCCCAGGCCATCGACAATGCCGTCGTCGTGCTGGGCCCGGCAAGCTCGAACGGCAATTCGCCGGTGATCGGCCAGGTCAAGGACGTCACCTCGACCGGCTTCAAGCTGCAGCTCTCCGAATGGGCCTACCAGAATGGCTGGCATACCGAGGAGACGATCGGCTGGATGGCGATGTCGGAGGGGCGCCACACCCTGATCGACGGCACCATCGTCGAGGCCGGCCATGTCTCGGCCAGCGATGAAGTCGCCGCCTCGGTCAGCTACAGTGCGGCCTTC
>JBCBKN010000228.1:0-7537 GCA_038521775.1 Pseudomonadota bacterium
ACACGGCCTGGGACATCTGCAAGGGCTGGACCGCGGAGGAGCGGGCGCAGCTGCGCATCGACGCCTCGGTCAAGGGGCTGAAGGCCGAGATCCAGGGCCGCAGCCTGCGCGACATCGCGTGCGAGGTGCTGGCCGTGGCCGAGGCCGGCCTGGCGCTGCGTGGCTGCCAGGGGGCAGGGGGGCTCTTGCCCGACGAGACCCATTTCCTCAACGCACTGCATGACATTGTGGAGCGCGGCGAAACCCCGGCCGAAGAGCTGCTGCGCCTGCACCGCGAGACATGGCAGGGCGATTTCGCACCCCTCTACCGCGATTACAGCTACTGATCCGCCCGCAGATGATCTGCCTGCAAACGGTCGGCCCGCAGCCTTTCCGCCCCTAAGTGATCCTCTCGCCGGTAACGCCGGTTCACGCGTCGGGCTAGCCCGTCAGCGCCGCCCCGGAGGCGATCAGCGCGTCGATCTCGGCCGCGCTATAGCCCGCCTCGGCCAGCACCGCGCGGGTGTCGGCCCCAAATTTGCGCGGCTTGAAGCCATCCTCACGCGGCGGGGTCGCCGACATCCGGATCGGATTGTTCACAACGCGCACCCCGTCCATTTCGCCCAGCATGCCGCGATGGGCCGTGTGCGGATGCGCAAGCACGCCCGAGACCGGCATGACCGGCCCGGCCGGCACGCCTCGGGCCATCAGCGCCTCGGCCAGCGCCTCGCCCTCCCAGGCGGCAAAATAGGGCGTGAGCGCGGCTGCCAGCGCCGCCCGGTGCCGGTTGCGCGACCCGTTGGTGGCATAGTCGGGCGCCTGGGCAATCTCGGGACAGCCCAGAACCTCGCACAAGCGCTGAAACTGCGTGTCATTGCCGCCGGCCACAAACACCTCCACCGTCGCGGTGGCAAAGGTCTGATAGGGCGCAATGTTGGGATGGGCGTTGCCCACCGGCCTGGGCTCGGCCCCGCCCATCAGGTAATTGGGCCCATAGGGAAAGAGGATGGAGAGCGCGGTGTCATAAAGGTTGAGATCGACGACCTGCCCGCGCCCGGTCGCATGCCGCGCCTGCAGCGCCATCAGGATCCCGATGCTGGCCGACATTGAGGTGGCAAGATCGACCAAAGGCACCCCCATGCGCGTGGGCGCGCCGCCCTCCGGCCCGTTCACCGCCATCAGCCCGGCCTGGGCCTGAACGACCGCGTCATATCCCGGCAGCCCGCCCAGCGGCCCGTCGGGGCCAAAACCGGTGATGCGCGCACAGATCAGCTTGGGAAAGCGGGCGCACAGCTCTTCCGGCGCCAGCCCCCATTTCTCCATCGAGCCTGCCTTGAAGTTCTCGATGAGAATGTCGGCGGTGCCGAGCAGGCGGATCAGCGCGTCGCGCCCGGCCTGCTGTCGCAGATCCAGCGCCACGGCGCGTTTTGTGCGGTTGAGCCCGGTATAGTAGGACGCAGCCCCCGTCTCCTCGTCAAAGGGCGGGCCCCATGTGCGGGTGTCGTCGCCCTGCGGCGGTTCGACCTTGATCACATCCGCGCCATGGTCGGCGAGCCATTGCGTTGCGAAGGGACCCGCCAGAATGCGGGTCAGGTCGATCACGCGAAGTCCGTCGAGCGCGGGCATTTGGGCTTCCTTTCCGGGGTCGGGTTCGGTCTAACCGTCCCATGGGGCATGGGCAACCGGAGGCTGGATCATGAAACCGGGAGCGGCGCTGATCACAGGGGGAGGGCGGCGGCTGGGCCGGGCCATTGCGCTGGATCTGGCCAGCCAGGGCTGGGATCTGGCGATCCACCATATGGCCTCGGCCGACGCGGCGGCCGAGGTGGCCGAACTGGCCCGCGCCAAGGGGGTGCGGGCCGAAACGCTGCAGGCCGATCTGCTCGACGATGCCGCGGTTGCCTCTCTGCTGCCGCGAACGGCGGTGGTGATGGGCCGGGCGCCGACGCTTCTGATCAACAACGCCTCGGTCTTTGAGCCTGACAGCATTCAGAACGCCACATTGGAAAGCTGGGACCGTCACCTGGGCTCAAATCTCAAGGCGCCCTTCTTTTTGACCCAGGCCTTTGCGGCCATGGCGCCGGAGGTCGGGCGGGACGCGGCCGGCGAGCCTGTGGCACAGGCCGCGATCGTCAACATGATCGACATGCGGGTGCGCAAGCTCTCGCCCGATTTTGCAACTTACACTCTGGCCAAGATGGGGCTTTGGGCGCTGACCCGCACGGCCGCCCAGGCGCTGGCCCCGGCGGTTCGGGTGAACGGGATCGGGCCCGGGCCCACCCTGCAGGGCGCGCGGCAGCGGCCTGAACATTTCGCCGCTCAACGTGCGGCAACCGTGCTGGAACGCGGCTCAAGCCCCGAAGAGATCTGCGCGGCCCTGCGGTTTATACTGGCGGCAGACGGGCTGACCGGACAACTGTTATGTATGGATGGAGGCCAGCATTTGATGTGGCAAACACCTGATCATGATATCGTCGAGTAATCACCCTTAGGTTGAGTAGAGGTATGGACATACAACATAGGCGAAAGTCCGCCGATTTTCGGTCTGTGGTTTTCCACTCCGGGCCGGCCTGTCACAAAGGCGTAACGATTTCTTTAGGTTTTTCAAAAATCTACCGGAAGGAATGAATTTTCTTATTGATATCAGTGGTTTAGAAAATTGCCCAAAATTTGAGCAAACCCACAAATGTCGCGATAAATCAAGTGGGAAGCCAAGTCCCAGAATTTTCTCCGCAGAGTTATCCACAAAATCCGTGGATACCTTAATGATTGCCTTCGGCGCGCGATTCATGCAGCTAGACAATGGAATCACGCCATGAAAAAGCCACAAACCAGCCGACGGGGTGGTCCCGCGGGCCCGGCCGAGGAGGTCGCCCCGGGCCATCTGGGACCAGGTTCCATGCCCATCGAAGATCACGACCCCTCCTCTGCCGAGACATCGCCCGCGCCGCCGCGCGCCGCGGAGCAGGGTGGCGAAAGCCCGCGCCTGGGGCATGAGGTGATCCGCACGGTCCTGCGTGGCTTGCCCGACCAGCCCGGCGTCTACCGGATGCTCGATACACGCGGCGACGTGCTTTATGTGGGCAAGGCGCGCAGCCTCAAAAAGCGCGTCGCCTCCTATGCCCGGCCCACGGGACATTCTGCCCGGATCGCCCGGATGATCGCGGCCACCGCCTCGATGATGGTGCTGACCACGGCCACCGAGACCGAGGCGCTGCTGCTGGAGCAGAACCTCATCAAGCAGCTCAAGCCGCGCTTCAACGTGCTCTTGCGCGATGACAAGAGCTTTCCCAACATTCTGGTGCGCACCGACCATGCCTTTGTGCAGATCACCAAGCATCGCGGCGCGCGGCGGCAGGAGGGGCGCTATTACGGCCCCTTTGCCTCGGCCGGTGCGGTGAACCGCACGCTCAACCAGCTGCAAAAGGCCTTCCTGCTGCGCTCCTGCTCGGACAGCACCTTTGAAAACCGCACGCGGCCCTGCCTCCTCTACCAGATCAAGCGCTGCTGTGCGCCCTGCGTGGGCTATGTCGAAGCTGAGGAGTATGCCGGGCTGGTGCGCGATGCCGAGGCGTTCCTGAAGGGGCGCACGACCAAGGTGCAGGCCGCGCTGGCCGAGGAGATGCAGAGCGCGGCGGCGGCCATGGAGTTTGAGCGTGCCGCGGCCCTGCGCGACCGGATCCGGGCGCTGACCCATGTGCAGGCGAGCCAGTCGATCAACCCCCAGGGCGTTGAGGAGGCCGACATTGTCGCGCTGCATCTGGAGGGGGGGCAAGCCTGTGTGCAGGTCTTCTTCATCCGCGCCAACCAGAACTGGGGCAACCGGGCCTATTTCCCCCGCACCGGGGCCGGGGCCGAACCGTCCGAGATCATGGAGGCCTTCCTCACCCAGTTTTACAGCACAAAACAGCCCGCGCGGCTGGTGCTGACCAGCGTGGCGCCCGACAATGCCGACCTCGTGGCCGAGGCGCTGAGCGCGGTGCTGGGCCGCAAGGTGAGCCTTGCCCAGCCCGAACGCGGCGAAAAGCGCGCGCTGCTCGATCACGCCGCAAAGAACGCGCGTGAGGAGCTGGCGCGCCGCATGTCGGAAACCGCCGCCCAGGCGCGCCTGCTCGACGGGCTGGCCGAGGCGTTCGGGCTGGACGCCGCCCCCGGCCGGATCGAAGTCTATGACAACTCCCACATCATGGGCAGCGACGCGGTGGGCGCGATGATTGTCGCGGGGTCGGAGGGGTTTGAGAAATCCCGCTACCGCAAGTTCAACATCCGCGCCACCGACATCACGCCGGGCGATGATTTCGGCATGATGCGCGAGGTGCTGACCCGGCGGTTTTCGCGCCTGCAAAAGGAAGATCCCGACCGTGAGGGCGATGCCTGGCCCGATCTGGTGCTGATCGATGGCGGGCCGGGGCAGGTCTCGGCCGCGCTGGGTGCGCTGCGCGAGATCGGGGTGGAGGATGTCGAGTTGATCGGCGTGGCCAAGGGCACCGAGCGCGATGCCGGCAAGGAGGTGTTCTACCGCCCCGGCCAGCCGCCCCGCGCGCTGCCCTTCCGCGACCCGGTGCTTTACTTCCTGCAGCGGCTGCGCGACGAGGCGCACCGGTTTGCCATCGGCACGCATCGCGCCAAGCGGGCGAAATCGGTCAGCGCCTCGCCGCTTGACGAGATCCCCGGGGTGGGGGCTGCGCGCAAACGCGCCCTGCTGGCGCATTTCGGCTCGGCCCGGGCGGTGGAACGGGCCGCACTTGCCGATCTAAAGGCCGCGCCCGGCATCTCGCAGACCATGGCCGAGGCGATCCACGCCCATTTTCACGAAGAAAGCTGAGCGCTTCACGCATTGGCAAGATGCGCCTGATAGGGCCAACCTTCCTTTCGGGAGCGCGCTATGGATCTGCAGGACGTTATTTCCGATATCCACCGCCACACAGAAGATGTGATCCTTGTGTGCCGCGCCGAACCCTTCGACCATCCGGGGCCCGAAATCGTCTTTGTGAACGACGCGTTCACCCAGCATACCGGGTACACGGCCGAGGAGGTCATCGGACGCACGCCGCGCATGTTTCAGGGCCCCGAAACGGATATTGACGAGGCCAGGCGCATGGGCCGCGAGTTGCGGCGGTGGAAAACCGTGCGCGCGGAGGTTCAGAACTATAAGAAGAACGGCGAGCTCTACTGGTCGGAAATTGTCATCCGGCCGATCGCGGATGAGACGGGCTGGTATCACTATTGGGTCTCGGTGCAGCGCGACGTGACCGAGCGCCGCAAGCTCTTAAAAGACCTCGAAGAATCGATGAAGGAGAATGACTGGCAGGCGCGCCATGACGGTCTGACCGGGCTGCTCAACCGCCGCGGTCTCGACGAGGTTCTGGCCGCAGCGCAAGAGCAGGGCGATTTGGTGCTGCTCTATTATGCCGATCTCGATCTCTTCAAGGCAATCAACGACACCTTGGGCCATGCGGCAGGCGATGCGGTTCTCGTCAGTCTGGGCCAAAGGCTCAGGGAACTGGCCCGCGCGGGCGACCATGTTGCGCGCATCGGCGGGGATGAGTTCGTGCTCCTGCGGCGATCCCCCGGGGATGAGGTGCCGGTGGCTGCTGGCACGCAGATGATCGCGCAGCTCTCACAGCCTGTGCCCTATCGCGGGCGGCGCTGCCATTTCGGGGTGAGCATGGGCGCGGCCTATGCGGGGGCGGGGCATGGCGATTTCAGCTCGCTCATGTCGCGGGCCGATATGGCGCTCTACCGTTCCAAACAGCGCGGGCGCAACCGGATCCATCTCTTTGACGGTCGGATGGCGCGGGCCAAAGCCGAAAAGAAGGCGATGTCCGAAGAGCTCGCCGGCGCGGTCGCCAACAAGCAGCTGCTGGGCTATTTCATGCCCCAGGTTTCGGCCCAAACCGGCGAGCTGGTGGGGGCTGAGGTGCTGGCGCGATGGCCGCATCCCAATCGCGGCCTGATCCAGCCCAATGTGTTTGTGCCCTTGGCCGAAGAACTCAAACTGATCCCGGAAATTGATGCCATGATGCTGGCCCAGGCGCTGGAGCTGCGGGAGAGCTGGCGCGCCCAGGGGTTCACCCCGCCGCGCTGCTCGGTCAATGTCTCCGCGCGCCGGCTGCTCGACCCCAACCTCATCCCCTCGCTTCAGCGCAGCAATATCCCGCCCGATGCCATCAGTTTCGAGCTGGTCGAATCGGTCTTCCTCGACCATGCAAATGCCCGCATTCAATGGACCATCGACGCGCTGCGCGATTTGCGCATCGGCGTTGAGATCGATGATTTCGGCACCGGCCATGCCTCGATCATGGGCCTGCGCCGGATCAAGCCGGACCGGTTGAAGATCGATGCACAATTCATGAGCGGGATTGAAACGCCCGGCCCAGAGCGCGACCTGCTTTTGACCATTGTCGAGATCGGCAGCATTTTGGGGATCAGCGTGGTGGCCGAGGGCATTGAGACGCAGATACAGGCCGAGATCCTCACCGAGATGGGCTGCGACACGCTGCAGGGCTATCTTTATGGCGCCCCCATGCCAGCGGATCTTTTCTTTGAGCGCTGCCTGGGCGGTGCGACGGCGCAGACGCGCCCCGCCTAAACGCCCCATTGCACCGGCTGCATGCGCGGGCGATAAGCCGCGCTATGCTGGCCATGGTTCCCAACATTCTGACCGTTATGCGGATCCTTGCCGCGCCGGCGCTCGCGCTCATCTTGACGCTGGCGCAAAGCCCGGCGGCCTATTCTTGGGCCTTCATGCTGTTCAGTCTGGCCGCGTTCACCGATTTTCTTGACGGTTGGCTGGCCCGCCGGCTCGGGGCGATCTCGGCCATTGGCCGCATGCTCGACCCCATCGCCGACAAGGTGATGGTGATGATCGCGCTCGCAACCCTCTTGGCGGTGACCGGGCCAAGCCCGGCGCTGATGCTGCCCAGCCTGGCGATTTTTCTGCGCGAGGTGCTGATCTCGGGCCTGCGCGAGTTTCTGGGCGACATCAAACTGCCGGTGACCTTCGCGGCCAAGGCCAAGACAACCGTCCAGATGCTGGCCATTGGCGGGCTGCTGCTGGCCGGGGCGGTGCCGGCAGCACCCTTACTGCAGATCGCCGCGCTGGGGCTGCTCTGGATCGCCGCGGGCCTTACCATCTTCACCGGCATTGATTATCTGCGACAGGCGGGCCCGCATCTGAAAGGGAGAGATTGATGCAAGTGCTCTATTTTGCCTGGCTGCGCGAGCGCATCGGCATGGCGCGCGAAGAGGTCGAGACCAAGGCCGCGACGGTGGCCGACCTGGTTGAGGAGCTGCGCGCCCGCGGCGAGGCCCACCATGCGGCTTTTGACGATCTGACCGCACTGCGCGTGGCCATCGACAAGAAGGTGGCGGCGTTTGACGCGCCCCTTGCCGATGCGCGCGAAATCGCCTTTTTCCCGCCGATGACCGGCGGCTGAGCCATGCGGGGCTGACCGATGGCGGTGCGCGTGACGGCGGAGGATTTCGAGATCGGGGCCGAGATCGCGGCGCTGTCGGCGGGGCGCGCCGATATCGGCGCTGTGGTCAGCTTCACCGG
>JBCBKN010000229.1:0-7464 GCA_038521775.1 Pseudomonadota bacterium
GTGCCGATGTCGATTGCCTCGCGCTATGCCGAGGAGCTGGGCGACCGGCTGCGCGGCGTGTCGGGCACCAAGCTTGTCGATCTTTTCGGGCTGAGCGAGGAGGAGGTGCTCGTCCGGCTCGATCCGGTGCAGGCAGCGGCCCTCGGCATCACCGCCGACGCGGTCTCTGCGGCCATCGCCGAGGCGGATGCAAAAATGCAGGCCGGGCGTCTGCTGGGCGGCGGCAACGACCTTATCCTCGATGTTGCCGGCGAGATCGAGGCGCTGGACCGGGTGCGCCAGGTGATCTTGCGCGAAGGCCCCTCGGGCCAGGTCACCCGGGTGGGCGACATTGCCGAGGTGACCCGCGGGCCGCGTCAGCCGGCCAGCGAGCTGGCGATGTACAATGGCACGCCGGCCGTGCTGGTCGCGGCCAAACTGCAGGACGGGCTGCAGGTCGATGTCTGGATGGGCCGGGTGCGCGACGCGCTGGCACAGGCGCAATCCGAGCTTCCCGCCGGGCTTACCGCCACCCTGATCTTCGACCAGGCGATCTACACGGCCGAGCGGCTGACCGATGTCGGCGTCAATATGGCCATCGGCATCGCGCTGGTCGTCGCGGTGCTTCTGGTGACGCTGGGCCTGCGCGCGGCGCTGATCGTGGCGCTGATCCTGCCCGTGGTGTCGCTCGCCTCGCTGGCCACGCTGAACTTTCTGGGCGTGGCCATCCACCAGATGTCGGTCACCGGCCTGATCGTGGCGCTGGGCCTGCTGGTCGATGCGGGCATCGTGATGACCGATGAGGTCGGCCAGCGCATCCGGGCCGGGTTGCGCCGGGTCGAGGCGGTTGCCCAATCGGTGCGCCGGCTTGCAGCACCGCTTTTTGCCTCGACCGTGACGACCGCGCTGTCCTTTGCGCCGATGATCCTGCTGCCCGGGCCTGCGGGCGATTTCGTCGGCTCCATCGCCATTGCCGTGGTGGTGATGCTGATGTGGTCCTTTGCTGTGGCCGTCACGCTGACCCCTGCAATTGCGGGCTGGGTGCTGCCGGCCGCGGGCGGGTCGGGGATGCTCTCGTCCGGGCTGCAAGGCGCCAGGCTCGGTGCGGCGTTTTCGGCAAGCCTGCGCCTGGCCATCCGCAACCCGCTGCGCGCCGTGGCGCTGGCGCTGGTGCTGCCGGTGCTGGGCTTTGCTTCCATGCCGCTTTTGAGCGCGCAGTTCTTCCCGGGCGTCGATCGCGACCAGTTCCATGTCGAGGTCGATCTGCGGGCCGGTGCTGGCATCGAAGAAACCCAGGCGGTGGTCGCGCGGCTTGACGCAGCGCTGCGCGAGGCCCCGGAAACCCGGCAGATCGCCTGGGTTCTGGGCCGCTCGGCCCCCGCCTTCTATTACAATATCGTCGGCGCGCGGGACAACGCATCGCGCTATGCGCAGGCGCTGATCACCACCGGCTCGCCCGCCGAGACCGAGGCCCTGCTGGCCCGGCTGGAGCGCGATCTGGCCATGCTCGCGCCAGAGGCGCAGATCCTGGTGCGTGGCCTGGTGCAGGGCCCGCCGGTCGATGCGCCGGTCGAGCTGCGCCTGGTGGGCCCCGACATCCCCACGCTGCGCGCCCTGGGGGCAGAGCTTCGCGCCCTGGTCGCCGCCTCCGAACCGGTGACGCTGGTGCGCGGCACGCTCACCAATGGCGCGCCGGAGCTGCGGGTCGAGATCGACGAGGCGCTGGCCGAGCAGCTTGGATTGTCGCTTGCCGCCGTGTCGCGTCAGCTTCAGGCCGGGCTTGACGGGGTGCTGGGCGGCTCGCTGATCGAGGGCACCGAGGAGATGCCGGTGCGGGTGCGCTTTGGCGATGCCACGCGTCAGGATCTGGCGCGGATCCGCGACCTGCCGATCCTGCCCGCAAACGCGCCGGCCCGTGCGGCCGAGGGCTACTTTCCCGGCGTGCCGCTCTCGGCCATTGCCCAGGTTTCGCTTGCGCCGTCCGACCCCGTGATCGCCCGGCGCAATGGCGAGCGGGTCAACACCGTGCAGGCCTTTCTGCTGCGCGACGTTCTGCCAGAAGAGGCGCTCGGCGAAGTGCGGGCCACCATCGATGCGGCCGGTTTCGCGCTGCCGCCCGGCTACCGGCTTGAGATCGGCGGCGACAGCGATGCGCGCTCGGATGTGATGACCAACCTTCTCGCCCCGCTGGGGCTGATCGTGACGCTTTCCATCGCCACAATCGTGATGACCTTCAACTCCTTCCGCCTCACCGCAATCGCGCTTGTGGTCAGCGTTCTCTCGGCCGGGCTCAGCTTTCTGGCGCTGGCGATCTTTCAGTACCCGTTCGGGATCAATGCGGTGATCGGGCTGATCGGCTCGATCGGGGTGTCGATCAATGCCGCGATCATCATCCTGACCGGGCTGCGCGACGACCCGGGCGCCCGTACCGGCGATGTGGCGGCCATGGTCGATGTGGTCGCGGGTTCGGGCCGGCACATCGTCAGCACCACCATCACCACCTTTGGTGGGTTTCTGCCGCTGATCCTGGCCGGCGGCGGGTTCTGGCCGCCCTTTGCCATGGCGGTCGCTGGCGGGGTGCTGCTCTCAACCGTGGTGTCGTTTTACTTCGTGCCGCCGATGTTTGCGCTGCTGCGCCCCCGGGGTTGGACCGCCAATGCAGATGCACATGGCACCGCCCCGCGGCGCGACAGGTTCAAGCCCGAACTGCAAACCGAACCGCATGCCGAGCTGCGTCCCGATCTGCGGCCAGAACCCGCAGCCGGGTTCGCCCGACTGCAGGCCGCCGAGTAGCGGCGCCTATTCCGCCGCGGCCTTCAGCTCCTCCACCTTGCCGGGGTCGCGGCGATTGCGGCCCCGCGGCCGCAGCAGCACATAGCAAAGCGGCGGCACGAAGAAGAGCGTGAGCGGCGAGGCAATGAGCAGGCCGCCGACCATGATGGTCGCCATCGGCTCAAACAGCGCGCCCCCCGAAATCGCCATCGGCAGCAGCCCGAAGATCGTTGTCAGCGAGGTCAGCATGATCGGCTTTGCGCGGGCCTGCGAGGCCGAGACGATGGCATCGCTGATCTGCTTGGTTTCAAGCTCGATATCGACCTGATTGATCAGCACGATGGCATTGTTGATGATGATGCCCATCAGCGACATCAGCCCGAGGATGGCAAAGAACGACATCGGCTGGCCGGCAAAGATCATCGCAAAGGGTGCGCCGATCAGGATCAGCGGGATCGTCAAGAAGGTGGCGAGCGACCGGCGGATCGAGTTGAACTGAAAGACCAATGCTGCCAGCATGATTGCCAGCGCCGTGGGCAGATTGCCGCCCATCTGACCGTTCACATCGGCGCTGTCCTCAAGCTCACCGCCGATGAAGAACTCGTAATCCGGCCCCAGTTCCAGCGCGTCATAGATGGGCTGAACATAATCGGCCAGCTCCTGCGCGCTGTAATCCGTGCTCTTGGCCGAAACGATGATCTTGCGCACCTGGTTCTCGCGCCGGATTTCGGAGAATTCCAGCGTCGGCCGGAAGGTCGCGACCTGATCGACGGTGATCAGCTGTCCCGCCGTGCCGATGGTCAGGTTGGCCAGATCCTCGACACTGTCGCGGTTGGTGGTTGTGGCCCGCAACACGATCGGGATCTGGTCGTCGCCCTCGCGAAAGGTCGAGTATTCGGTGCCCGAGAAATAGGCCTCCATCACCTCGGAGATGTCGCGCGACGTCACCTCGAACTCGCGGGCCTTGTCCTGGGCGATATCGACCACGACCTTGAGCACCTTGTTGCCCCAGTCGCTTTCATTCTGCACGACATTGGGCAGACGGCCGATGGCGGTTTCCACCTCCAGGGCCGCGGCGATCAGCACCTCCGCTTCGGGCCCGGAGATTTCGAAATCGACGACCCCGGCCTCGGTGCCGCCCTGGGGCAGCCGGGTCACGCGGAACCGCGCTTCGGGAAAGTCCTCGATGAATTTGCGCCGGGCCCGGTCGACCATCGCGATGGCCCCTGGCAGATCGACGGTGTTGACCTGAAAGAACGCGCTGGCCACGTCCGGATCGGCCGGGTCGAGGCCAAGATTGAAGCGCGGGCCGCCGCTGCCGACATAGACGGTGCTGTTGAGCACTTCGGGATTGATCGCCTCATCGCCCAGCCAGGACTGCACGCGCAGGGCCATCCGCTCGGTCTCGGAGATCGCGGCTTCCTTTGGCAGATCCATGTAGACCAGGAAATCGGCCCGCTCGCTGTAGGGAAACATCTCGGATTTGAGCTGCGAGAATTGCGATGCCGCGGATGCGATGATGAAGACGGCGACCGCCACGATCGGCACGCCCCAGGGCAAGAGCCGCCGGACGATCTGCCCATAGAGACGGATCGACCAGCCGGGCCCCTTGCCGGCGTTCTTGTTGCGCTTGAGCATCCGCGCGCAGAGATAGGGCAGGATGTAGAGCGCGGTCAGCCAGGAGCCCAGCAGCATCGATGCCACAACCGCGCCGAGCGAGAACGCGAACTCGCCCGAGATGCCATCGATCAGCAGCATGGGAATAAAGGCCGAAATGGTGGTGATCGATGCCACGCCCAGCGGGATCAGGAATTGCGAGCCGGCCGAACGGGCGGCGTCCTCGGGCTCCATCCCATTGTCGATGCGCTTGCCGATATCCTCGACAACCACCAGACCATTATCGACCAGAAGCCCCAGCGAGATGATGACGGCCGCAATCGAGACCTGCTCGATATCGACGCCGATGAACCCCATCGCGGAGAGCGCAAAGCAGATCGTGAAAGGCACGATACAGGCGATCACGACGGCCGAGCGCAGCCCCAGGAACAGGAGCATGACCAAAAGCACGATGACGAAGGTCTGGCCCACATTCGAAAGCGCGTTGTTGACCGCATCGGTCACCACCGTCTCCTGAAAGGTCGAGACGTTGAGCGAAATGCCGATGGGCTGTTTGTTCTCGAAATCCTGCAGTGCCTGGGCAAGCCGGACGCCCAGATCCTGAATGTCGGTGCCGCTCGACATCTCGATTGCGGCCACGATGGCAGGCTCGTCATTGTAAAAGACCGGCGACTCCTTGGGGTCGACATAGCCGCGCCGCACATCGATCAGATCGGCCAGGCGCACATAGCCCGACAGACCGTCGACCTTGGTCAGCACATTGCGGATCTCGTCGATGGTCTGCAGGTCGCCATTGGCCTCCAGCACGATATTGGTGCCGCCGGCATCGATTTCACCCGCGGGCAGGATCACGTTCTGGGCCTGAAGATCGTCGAGAAGCTGTTCAAGCTGCACCCCGACCGAGGCGATCTTGCGGATGTCGACCTCAAGCCAGACCCGCTCATCCTGCTCACCGTAAAGGGTGACCTTCGAGACCCCATCGACACGGAACATCTCAGTGCGCATGTCCTCGGCCACATCGTCGAGTTCGGCAAGGCTGAACCCGTCGCCGGTGATCGCGACCGTGGCAATCGAGACATCGCCGTAATCGGTGTTGACCTGCGGTGCCGAGGTGCCGTCGGGAAGGTCGGCCTGCACATCGTTCATCTTGTTGCGCAGGTCCTCCCACGCATCCTCGATGTTTTCCTTGGGCACCGCGTCATAGAGAACGGCCTTGAGCTGGACATATCCCGAATAGACGATGGCCTCGATATCCTCGACCTCGCCGATTTCGCGGATTTTCCGTTCGATGGGCACTGCGATCAGATTTTCGACCCGTTCCGGCGACATCCCCTCGAACCCGGCCGTGATCACGGCCGTGCGGATGGTGATCTCGGGATTTTCACGCTTGGGCACGCTCAGATAGGACAATGCCCCCATGGCGAGGATCAGCACCATCATCAGGACGGTAAAGCGGCTTTTGTCCAGGCCGAAGCGGGTCAGAAAATCCATCGATCAGCCCTCCGGATCCAGAAGCTTGACCTGCATGCCTTCGCGCAGAAACGTCACGCCCTTGATGGCGACATGCTCGCCAGGTTCCAGCCCGTCGATGATCAGGAACTGATTGCCCCGCATCCCGGCCATGCGCACCTGCCGGCGTTTGACCGTGCTGGTGGCGTCGTCGAAGACATAGACGTCGAGTTCGATGACATCGTTGGGCGAGCTGGTTTCGGGGGGTTCGGTGTCGGGGATCACCGATGACATGGGGATGAGATAGCCCTGCGCGGTGGGCAGCGCGAATTCAAACGACACCTCAACCGACATGCCCGCCTTGATGATCGGCGATGTCTCTTCCAATTGCACGACAACGGGAAAGGAAGACACGGTTTCCGCCCGCTCGCCAAGCTCGCTGACCACGGCCGGAAGCGCCACGCTCGGATCATCGGCCAGTCGGACCGTCGCGCGGGTGCCGACGATCAGCTGTGCGACGACATCGAAGCTGACCGAGAAGCTCACCTCGTAATCCGCTTCCTCATAGATCGACAGGATCGATTCGCCGGCCGAGACCGTCGCAAAGCTCTCCACCTCAATCGAATCGATCACCCCGTCAAAGGGCGAGTAGAGCTTTGAATCGGCCAGATCCTCTTCGGCCTCGGCAAGGTTCTTGAGCGCCTGGGTCAGCTGGGCCTCGTATTGCGCGACCGCCGTGCGGTCCTCATCGCGCCGCACGACCGTCACCGCGCCACGCTCCAGCAGGGCCTCGGAACGCTCCAGATCCTCGCGCGCCTGTTTGAGCGTTGCCTCGGCTTCCTCGACCGAGGCCTGCCGGTTTTCGATGGTGGTCTGGAACTGCTCGACATCGAGCTGGCCCAGAAGCTCGCCCTCCTTGACCCGCTGCCCGACATCGAGCGTCACCCGGCCCAAGCGGCCATTGACCTCAAAGGAGAGCGCGTTCACCTCGCCGGGTTCCAGCACGCCGGGGAACCGCCGCACGGTCGTTTCCTCCACGGCCGCAACAACGGTTGTCACAAGGCCGCGCACCGGGGGTGCCTGATCCTCGGCCGTCTCGTCCTCATCGTGGAAGCACCCTGTCAGCACAAGGCCAAGGGCAAACAGCGGTAGCATTCTCCGCGCCATGTCGATCCTCTCGAAGGCTTATGCAGCAGCCCGAACCCTAGCGTCGTTTCTCTGCACACGAAACGATATGATCGATCACGACTTGCACATTTGACGCGCGCACTGGGCGTTCAAAAAGACGTCAACCCCGCGCGTTTGCGGGCCTCCGATGTTGTGCCGGCATCGATGCGCAATGGGGGGTGATCGGTGCGGCATCGGCCGGCCCATTGGGGCGGGGATTGCGGCGGATCCGAGGTGCTGCTGAGGTCTGACAGCCGAAGGCCATGCTATGTTTCTTCGCCAGTCAGGTCGGGTAGAACAGTTTTCGATCAATGCCTTATGTCCTGCGCGGCCCGGGCACCCGCCCCGGCCAGACCGGGCTTCGGGCCTAAACATCAGGCCGCGAATGCTGTACCCTGCGCGCATGTCCGACAGCGACATCGAACCTTTGAGCCGGCGTGAAAGCGAGATCGCGCAGGCCTATGCCAATGGCGCAAGCTA
>JBCBKN010000230.1:0-7454 GCA_038521775.1 Pseudomonadota bacterium
AAGATCCTCGTCAAGGGGCCGGACGCTCCGGCCTTCCTTGACCGCATCTACACCAACATGATGTCGAGCCTGAAGCCGGGGCGCTGCCGCTACGGGCTGATGCTGACCGAAAACGGCTTTGTCTTCGACGATGGCGTCGTCGTGCGCCAGGACGAGGAGACCTTCCTTCTCCACACCACCACCGGCGGGGCCGAGCGCGTGCATGGCCATCTGGAAGAATGGTTGCAGACCGAATGGTGGGACATGCGCGTCTTCACCCTCGATGTGACCGAGGCCTATGCGCAGTTTGCGATCGCGGGTCCCCAGGCCCGCAATCTGCTCGACCGGCTGGGGATCGAAGGTCTCGACGGGCAGAGCCTGCCTTTCATGACCTCGGTGCCCCGTGCGGTGCTGGGCGGCCCGGCACGCATTCACCGCATCTCGTTTTCGGGCGAGCTCTCCTTTGAGATCGCGGTGCCAGCCTCGCGGGGCCTGGCGCTCTGGGAGGCGCTGATCGAGGCCGGCGCCACGCCCTATGGCACCGAGGCGATGCATGTGCTGCGGGCCGAAAAGGGCTTCATCATCGTGGGCGATGAGACCGATGGCACGGTCACCCCGCATGATCTCGGCATGTCCTGGGCGGTCTCCAAAAAGAAAGCCGACTTTATCGGCAAGCGCGCCTTGGAGCGGAGCCATCTGGTTGCTGAGGGGCGCAAACAGCTCGTCGGGCTCGACTGTCTGGAGCGCGGACGCGGCCTGCCCGATGGCGCGCATGCCGTCTCCGGGCGCCGCGCCGATGGCAAACCCCGCGCCATCGGGCATGTCTCGTCGAGCTATTTCTCCCCCACATTGGGCCGGCATATCGCTTTGGGGCTCATCGAAGGCGGGATGTCCCGGCTGGGGCAGGTGCTGGAGTTTCCCGTCGCGCGCCGCGAGACCCTGCGGGCGCGCATAGTCGACCCCTGTTTCCTCGACAAGGAGGGGCAGCGCCAGAATGTCTGACCCAGCATCGCCCGCCGCCGACCCGTCAACCGGCGCAGCCCCGGTGGCGCAGCCGCTGCGCCTGCCGGGTCTGGAGATCGTCTGGACAGCGCCGGCACCGCCGGCCGGATTGGTCAGCCTGAGGGCCGATCTGACCGATCCTGCCGTTGAGGCGGCCCTGGTCGCGACGACCGGCCTTTCGGTGCCGGGGGTTCGCCGGGCCACAACCGCGGGGGATGCCGCGGCGCTGTGGTTTTCGCCCGACGAGTTTTTGTTGCTCCTGCCCGATGCCGCGCGGTCGGTGGTCGGGCTGGGCGAAGCGCTGCACGCTGTGCACCACCTCGTCGCCGACACCACGGATGCCCGCTGTCGGGTGCGCATCGCGGGCCCTTCGGCGCGGGATCTCTTGGCGCGGGGCATTCCGGTCGATCTGGCGCCGGAGGCGTTCGGGCCGGGCGATCTGCGCCGCACCCGGCTCGGCCAGCTTGCCGCTGCGGTCTGGTGCGAGGAAGCGGAGCGCTTTTCGCTCTTTTGTCACCGCTCGGTTGCAGAGCATGTCGCGGTTTGGCTCGCGACGGCGGCCTCGAGCGGGTCTGCCGGGCTCTACGGTGCCATGCCGGGCTGAGCGCGGCGCATCCGTTACAAGAGCCCGGTGAAATCCTCCGCGGTGATGTCGTTTGCGCCCAGGTTTCCGTTCGGATCGATCAGGGTGATCACTTCGGACCCGATGGCGATCTTGACCCGCCCGCGCTCGATCTCGGTGATCGTGAGCGCCTCAAACCCGGTGCTGAACTCGGCCACATCGATCTTGTCGGCATTGTTCTTGAAATCTCGCACCTTGTCCTTGCCGCCGAAGGGCTGGAAGACGAAAATATCCGCCCCGCCGCCGCCGAAGAGATCGTCATCGTCCAGCCCACCGATCAGGCGGTCCTTGCCGGTCTGACCCTTCAGCACATCGGACCCCGCGCCACCGAAAAGCCGGTCATGGCCCCCGCCGCCCTTCAGATCATCGGCCCCGGCATTGCCGGTCAGCAGATCGTCGCCGCCCAGCCCCTGCAGCAGATCCGCGCCCGCACCGCCCGTGAGGGTGTTTTCCAGCCCCGTGCCGGTCAAACTGTCATCGCCGTCGCCACCGATGGCGTTTTCGATCAGCGCGCTTCGCGCCCAGAGGCCGCTGATGCCCTGGGCGATGCCGATGCTGGCAAACTCCGCCCCGATCTGGGAGAACTGGCCCGGCCGCAGATCGATCTCGACGCGCTGCGACTGGTTGGCGGCGCTAAAGGTGTCGACCCCGCCCGCATCCCAGATCGTGGCGACCAGGGTTTGCCCGTCCTCGATGGTGAACGGGGTCGTGCCACCGGGCGCGAAATAGACATCGTCGCCCGCGCGGGTGTCGAGATTTGCGCCATAGGCAGCCTGCAGCGCCTGGATGTCCAAAAGCATGGGGGTTTGCGGCGCAGCCTCGGCCCCGCTGCCCTGGCCCGGAACCGGGTTTTCCGACATCATCGTGTAAAGGCGGGTGTCAAAGGCTGCAGGCAATGTCCCGGTCGAGGATGTTTTTGACAGCCCCAGCGCCTTGCCCAGCGCCGCAAGCGCCGCGGCCTGACCCTCCCCGCCCGCGCGCGAAAAATCGGGCCCCGCGGTGTTGAGCCACACATCGCCGGCCTTTTGCGTGCTGCCGGGCGATGCGGCCAGCGCATCGAACCCGTCAGCGCCCAAGTCGAGCGCACCGAGGAGGATCTCGCCCAGCTCGACGATGGGATCGGCCTGAGGCTCGGCGGCCTCGCTTTCCAGGTCCGGCAGCATCAGCAGGCTGCCGTCGCGGCCCTTGAACTGCCACAAGCCCGCCTCGCCGGTGTTGCCGGGCGTGGTTTCGAGCGCCAGCATCTTGCCCTGCTTGCCCGAGCCGGGGATCGCGATATGGCTGCCGGCCGCGCCATTGCCCGCGGTCACCCCGGCGGTTGCGACCGTGCCGCCAATGCCGTTCGAGCCGCCGCTGGCATCGCCCGACACCCAGTTGATGTCGCCATAGCGAAACATCAGGTTGAAATTGGCGCTCCCCTTGTATTCGAGCTGAAGCTGGAAACTGTTTTGGGCCTTTCCCTGCCGGTCATAGTAATTGACGCTGTCCCAGGTGACGGTGATGATCTGGGCCGCTATGTCGAAATCGATGTGGATCTCGCCGCTTTCATCGCCCTTCAGCGCCCCGGCGCGGGTGTCGATATCGGCCCAGAAAGGCGCAAACATCGGGGTGTAGCCCGCCTCGATCGCCCGCGGCGAATAGGCCAGGACGCCGTTTCCAAACGAGACCGAGCCGTTGGTGTTGACGAACATCTCGTCATAGACGGTGCCATAGACATTGATGCCCTGCGGAAAGATCGAGGTGATGTCATAGACGAAATAGCCATCATCGGACCGCGGTACGGTCACCTCGCCATATCCGGCACTGCCGCCCAGGCCCCCGACCATTGCCGACGGCCCGCCCGCAGGCGCCGGCGTGTCGACCCGTTCGACAAGGCCCAGCCCGGCAACCTCGTTCAGCCGGGCAAGCGTGCCGCGCAGCATGGTCTCTTCCGCAAGCCCGATGCTCGGGTCGATGTCGAGATCGAAGCTGCGACCCGCGACCAGGATCTCATCCTCTTCGACATAGCTGTCGGGCATGGTTTGCAGGAAGGTAAAGCCAATGCTGCCGCCACCTGAATGCCAAAGCGCGGCTGTGCTGGTCAGAACCGATTGATACGCCGTGTCGGGAAGTGTCGTCGCCATCCGCAGCCCCCATCTGTGCAGACTTCGAGACGCAGGCCGCGCGTGCTGCGGCTGAACCCAGCGCAGCGCCAACCCCGGTTATGTACGCTTTTCCTAGGATCTTAATGAGTACATTTGGCTAACGGAGCGTGAACAGGTCGCCATTCAGTGGATTTGCCCGGAAAGCTTGGCCCGGCCCCCAAGCCATGCATGCAACGCATAGCGGCAATCGGATATTGTGCACTGCACAATGCCTCTCGAACGCAACATCTTGGATGGCGTGAACAAGACAAGGACACTCGCCATGCAGGATTTCACCGGCCTCAGCCATATCGACGCGATCGAAGCGCGGGCCAGACAGTACCGGGCCGAGGTTGTGGCCGCGCATCTCAACGCCGGGTACCGCCTCGTCGCCGGATTTCTGCGCGGCCTTCTGCGCCTGGCGGCCAAAGCCCACCGCGCGTAAGGGTGACACCCCGGCCCCGGCGGGGCTGCGCAGAGCGTTTGCCGCGCTGACCAATCCGGCCTAAGGGTGGCCCCGTGACCGATCAATCCCGCACGGACCGTCCGATCATTCGTTTGCGCCCCGGCAAAGGCAGCCGGCTCAGCGGCGCTGCGCAGCATGGACCAGGTCACGCCGCGCCCTGGGCCTATGCCGATGAGATCGTGATGGACCGGCGCAGCCGCGCCATCGCCCCCGGCACTGTCGTTGCGCTCGAGGATGCCGAGCGTGCGCCGCTCGGTCTGGCCGCGTTCAACCCCGGCTCGCGCATCGCCGCGCGGCTGCTCGACACCGACCCCAACGCGCTGATCGATCATGATTGGTTTCGCGCGCGGCTGAGGCGGGCCATGGCCCTGCGCGCGGCCCTTTTCGACGCCCCGCCCTACCGCCTGGTACATGCCGAAGCCGATGGGCTGCCCGGCGTGATCATCGATCATTTCGGCCCCGCTGCGGTCATTCAACCGAATGCGGCCTGGGCCGACCTGCGGCTGGACCCGCTCGCCCAGGCGGTGGCCGAGGTGACAGGCGCCGACACGCTGGTGCTGAACGGGCAGGGGCGGGCGCGCAAGCTTGAGGGGCTTGAGACCCGCACCGAGGTTTTGCGCGGTGCCCTGGACGGCCCGATTCCGGTGCGCATGAACGGTGCCACCTATCTGGCCGATCTGCGCGGTGGGCAAAAGACCGGGCTGTTTCTGGATCAGCGCCCCAATCATGCCTTTGCCGCGCGACTGGCCCGCAATCGACAGGTGCTGGATCTTTTTTGCCATGTCGGCGGGTTCGGGCTTGCCGCACTCGCCGCCGGGGCCGAACGCGCGCTTGGCATCGACAGCTCGGCCCCGGCGCTGGAGCTCGCCCAGGGCGGGGCGGAGGCCATGGGCGTGACCGACCGGTTCGAGACGCGGCGCGCCGATGTCTTTGAGGCCCTGCGCGCGCTGGGTGAGGAGGGGCGCAGCTTCGATATGGTGATCTGCGACCCGCCCGCCTTTGCGCCGCATCGCGAGGCGTTGGCAGCAGGGTTGCGCGCCTATGAACGCCTCGCCCGATCGGCCGCGCGCCTGGTCGGCCCGAACGGGTTTCTCGTGCTCTGCTCCTGCAGCCATGCGGCCGATCTGGCCCGGTTTCGCAGCGTCTCGCTCGACGGGGTTGCCCGTGCCGGGCGCGCGGCGCGCATACTTGCCACGGGCGAGGCAGGGCCTGACCATCCCGTCCACCCCGCGCTGGCCGAGACCGCCTATCTCAAAGCGCTGTTTCTGGCACTGGAGTGATGCGGGCCGTTCTCGACGCCTGTGTGCTCTTCCCGCCCGTGATGCGCCAGACCCTGCTGGCCGCAGCGCGGCTGGGGCATTTCGAGCCGGTCTGGTCGCCGCGCATATTGGAGGAATGGGTCCGCGCGGTTGCCCGCGTCGACCCACATGCCGAGCGCGGGTTGCGCGACCACCTAGCCGAGCTCAACGCGGCGTTTCCCGCCGCCTCGGTCCTGCCCGCGACGCTGGCCGAGGACAGCCTTCCCGATCCTGACGATGTGCATGTGCTGGGCGCCTGCCTAGCCGCGCAGGCCGGGTTCCTGATCACCCGCAACCATCGCGACTTTCCCACCGGCACCCTGTCGCGCCATGGCGTGTCGCGCAGCGACCCCGACCCGTTCGTGACCGCGTTTGCGCAGGAGGATGGGCGGCTTACCGAGGCCGCAAACGAGATCGCGCGTGCCGTGGATGCCGCTGCCAGCCCGCGGGCGATCCTGAAGCGCGCCGGCCTGCCGCGGCTGGGCAAGCGGGTGGCCGGGCTTTAGCATTCAGGGCCGCTCGGTCGGCGCGGCCTCTGTTGCGGGCAAGGAAAACGGGGCGGCCGACGCAGCACCGCCCATGGGCTGGGCCGGGTCGTTGATCCCCATGCAGGCGCCCGTCTCCGGGTCGCGCGCGACGCCCGATGGGCAGGCATAGAGCTTGGGAAAGACCAGCCGCTGGGCAATCTCGACCGGGCCGCGCGCGGCAAGTGCCGCCAAGACGCCGGCGCCCAGCCGCGGGTCGGCCCTGACCGATCCGCGATCCGAGGCATCGATGCGCGGATGGTTCAGCGCGGCCTCCAGATCCATCCCAAACTCCAGCATAAGGGCGGCGATCTGGGCCACGGCCGGCATGATATGGTTGGCGCCCGATGCGCCCAGCGCAAAGACCGGCTGCGCGTGCCGTGTGGCGATCACCGGGCACATGTTGGAGGCGTTGATCCGCTTGCCGCCCGCAATCGAGGTCGGCCGGCCCGGGCGCGGGTCGAAATAAGCGACCGAATTGTTCATCAGAATGCCGGTGCGCGGCGACAGCCAGGCCGCGCCGAACCGGTTGAGAAGCGTGTAGGTCAGAGCGACCATATTGCCCTGCGCATCCACGGTCGAGAGCGAGGAGGTGCAGCCCGGCGGCCCCTCGGCCGCTGCCTGCGCCGCTGCCTGCGCCGATGCCGCATCGGAGTCGGGCGCGGCGTCGAGCCCGATCAGCGCCTTGTGCTCGGCCCAGGCCGCGTCGAGCCCGTCGGCAATGCAGCACCAGTCAGCGCCTGTCGAGGGGGCATTGCGGGGATGGGGCGGGTCCAGATGCTGGCCGAGATGGGCCAGGAACCGCGCCAGCCGGGTGCCGCCGCTGGTCGGCCCGGCATGGTGCAGCACCGCCTCGCGATGCGCCGCGGTTTCGGCCATTCGGCGCTGGGGCGCATAGGCGATCAGATCGTCCTGGGTGATCAGGCTGCCCGCAGCGGCAAGATCGGCGGCCAGCGACGCGCCACGCTCACCGGCCCAAAGGGCGTCTGGCCCGTCCTTTGCCAAGGCGCGCAGCGTTGCGCAAAGTGCCTCCATCGGCAGATGGCTCTCGGGCTGCGGAGGATGCCCGCCCGGCAGAAACACCGCCGCCGCACCCGGATCCCGCGCCAGATCGGCCGCACAAAGGGCGATCTGCAGCGTCGCAAACCAATCGACGGGCAACCCGCGCGCAGCCAGCGCAATGGCCGGCTCCAACGCCGTGTCAAGGCCAAGCCGGCCGAACCGCGCCGAGATCTCGGCAAGCCCGGCCACAGCCCCGGGAACCGTGGCCGCACCCGGCCCGGTGGTGTTCCCGCGGCCCGCAACGCCGGGGAATCCCATGATCGTCCAGGGCAGATCCGGATCGATGGGATAGGCCGCCGGCGTGGCGGCCGCGGCCAGCACGCCCTGAAAATCCACCACCTCCGCCGGCCCGCCCGCCATGTGCAGCACGGCCAGGCC
>JBCBKN010000231.1:0-7448 GCA_038521775.1 Pseudomonadota bacterium
CCAGCACCACACCGAACAGCGTTTGGGGCCAGAGCCCGCGCACCGCCTCGCGCCAGCTCAGCGCGTAGGCATCGCGCTGCTGGCCGTTCCACCCCATTTTCTTGCCAAAGAGGAGCCCTATCAGAAACACCGTCACCCGGAAGGCCACGACCGGCGCGAGCATCAGCGAGAACAGCGTTTCTGATAGGGCTCCTCTTTGGCAAGAAAATGGGGTGGAACGGCCAGCAGCGCGATGCCTACGCGCTGAGCTGGCGCGAGGCGGTGCGCGGGCTCTGGCCCCAAACGCTGTTCGGTGTGGTGCTGGCCATCGGTGTGGTCTGGTACGCGCCGGGCGCGCTGCCATGGGCGATGCCGGTGCTGGTCGGGCTTACCGCGGCCATTCCCTTTGCGCTGATAACCGCAAGCCCGGGATTCGGGCGCGCCACATCAGGCCTGCAAATCTGCGCCGTGCCCGATGATTTTGCCCCCCATCCGAGCCTGCGCGCCCTGGACGGGCGGCTGCCCACAGGCCCGCTCGACACAGCATCGCGGGTCGCGGCCGAGTAGCGGCGGCCGCGACATCGGCCTGCGCCTGCATTCCGCCGGGCCGCCGGGCCGCCCGCCGCGCCACCGGTGCGGGCCGCTCTCCGACGCATCCGCGTGCAGCCTGCCGCTTGGGCAGGCGCCGGCGCATATGGCGCACTTTGTTCGGGCGGCTGCGCTGCAAAGCCGGCTTGAAGGCGCAGCAATTTCGACGCAGGTTGCGCAGGAAGGCTGTGTTGAGCGCCGACAGGGGAAGGCTGCAGATGATCGAAGCTCCGTATCTTCTCTTTCTGGGCGACGCGCCGGACCCGCTTTCGGCCAAGGTTGCGCAGGGCATTCGCGACTGGAACCCCAAGGCGGCGCTGGGCCAGTTCCGCATGGAGGGCTGCCGGGCCGATATGGGCCTGCCCGACATGTCGCTTGAGGAGGCGCTGGCCGCCGGTGCCAAGACGCTTGTCATCGGCGTTGCCAATCGCGGCGGGCTGATTTCACCGGCCTGGAGCTCGGTTCTGGAAGAGGCGCTCCTGCGCGGCTTCGATCTGGCCTCGGGCCTGCACAACCTGTTGCGCGACGAGCCGCAGCTTGTGGAAATGGCGCGCGCCCATGGCCGCACCCTGCATGATGTGCGGGTGCCCGACCGGCCCTATCCCATCGCCAATGGCGAGCCGCGGACCGGCAAGCGCCTGCTTGCGGTCGGCACGGATTGTTCCTGCGGCAAGATGTACACCTCGCTTGCCATGGCGCGCGACATGCAGGCCCGCGGCATGAAGGCGACCTTCCGGGCCACGGGCCAGACCGGCATTCTGATCACCGGCGAGGGCGTGCCCCTGGACGCGGTGGTGGCCGATTTCATGGCCGGCGCCGTCGAATGGCTGACGCCCGACAATGATGCCGATCATTGGGACCTGATCGAGGGGCAGGGCAGCCTCTTTCACCCCTCCTATTCCGGGGTGACCCTGGCGCTTGTGCATGGCGGGCAGCCCGACGCGCTGGTCCTGTGCCATGAGCCCACCCGCACCCATATGCGCGGGCTGCCGGGCTACAAGCTGCCGCGCATGGAGGAGCTGCGCGAGCTTGCCGAGACGATGGCGCGCCGGGTCAATCCGGATGTCACCACCATTGGCGTGTCGGTCAACACCGCCGCGCTGCATGAGGAGGCGGCGCTGGAATATCTGGAGGAGACCGAGCGGCGGCTTGGTCTTCCCGCGGTCGATCCGTTCCGGCAGGGCGCGGGCCGGCTGGTGGATGCGCTGTCGTGAGCCTGCGGGCGGTTGAGGATGTCTTCCCCGTCGCCGGGGTGTTTGCCATAGCGCGCGGCAGCCGGACCGAGGCGCGGGTGGTCGCCGTGACCATCACCCGCGACGGGGCGACCGGACGCGGCGAATGCGTTCCCTATGCGCGCTATGGCGAAAGCGTTGCGAGCGTGATCGCCCAGATCGAGGGCCTGCCCGACGACATCGACCGCAGCGCGCTGCAGGATGCGCTGCCCCCCGGGGCGGCCCGCAACGCTGTCGACTGCGCGTTGTGGGATTGGGAGGCCAAGGCCAGCGGCGACACGGTCTGGGCGCGGGCGGGGCTTGCCGAGCCGCACCCGGTCGAAACGGCCTATACCCTGTCGCTCGGCAGTCCGGAGAGCATGCGCGAGAAAGCCGCCGAGCATGGCTGGCGGCCGCTCCTGAAAATCAAACTGGGCGGCGAGGGCGACATCGCGCGGCTGCAGGCGGTGCGCGAGGGTGCCCCCAAGGCCGAGCTGATCGTCGATGCCAATGAGGGGTGGAGCCCCGAGACCTATCTGCAGATGGCCGAGATCCTGCCCCGGATCGGCGTGTCGATGATCGAACAGCCCTTTCCGGCCGGGGATGACGCAGCGCTGCGCGATCTGCCGCGCTTTGCGCCGATCTGCGCTGATGAAAGCTGCCATGACCGCGCCTCGCTGCCCGACCTCGCGCAGAAATACGACATGGTCAATGTCAAGCTCGACAAGGCGGGCGGGCTGACCGAGGCGCTGGCCCTGACCGAGGCCGCGATCGCGGCGGGCTTCGGCATCATGGTCGGCTGCATGCTGGGCAGCTCGCTGGGCATGGCCCCGGCGCATCTGATCGCGCAGCGCGCCAGTGTCGTCGATCTCGACGGCCCGCTTCTGCTGGCCCAAGACCGTACCCCCCCGATCCGATATGAGGGCGCGCTGATGCACCCTGCCGAACCCGCCCTCTGGGGCTGACCAGTGAGCCGACGCATGAGCCCCGAGACCCAAACCGCCGACGATCAGAGCCGGACATCCGCGCATCCTTCCGGCCGCATCGTCTATGTTAACGGTGCCTATCTGCCCGAGGCCGAGGCCACGGTGTCGGTCTTTGACCGGGGCTTTCTCTTTGCCGATGGGGTCTATGAGGTCACCTCGGTCCTGGGCGGCAAGCTGGTCGACTGGGCGGGGCACACCGCGCGCCTTACGCGTTCGCTGGGCGAGCTCGACATGCCGGCCCCGGCCGATGAGGACAGCTTGCTGGCCATTCACCGCGAGCTGGTGCGGCGCAATCAGGTCGAGGAGGGGCTCGTCTATCTGCAGGTGACGCGCGGCGTGGCCGACCGGGATTTCGGCTGGGCCGAGGGCATGACCCCCAGCCTGGTGCTCTTTACCCAGTCCAAGCCGCTGATTGCGAACGCGCAGGCACGCGCCGGCAAAAAGGTCGCGATCCTGCCCGATCTGCGCTGGGGCCGGCGCGACATCAAAACGGTGCAGCTGCTCTACCCCGCCATGGCCAAGATGCAGGCGGCCGCGCAGGGCTGCGACGATGCCTGGCTGGAGGAAGAGGGCAGCATCACCGAAGGCACCTCCAACAATGCCTGGATCGTGACCAAGGATGGCGTGCTGGTCACGCGGGCGGTGTCGACGCAGATCCTGCACGGGATCACCCGCGCCGCGGTTCTGCGCTTTGCCGCCGAGGCCCAGATGAAGGTCGAGGAGCGCGCCTTCACACCGCAGGAGGCGCGCGATGCGGCCGAGGCCTTCACCACATCCGCCTCGGCCTTCGTGATGCCGGTGGTCGAAATCGACGGGTCCGTTCTTGGTGACGGCAAGCCGGGGCCGGTCGCGCGGCGGCTGCGCGAGATCTATGTCGAGGAAAGCCTCAAGACCGCGATCTGACCCGGCGCCCGGTGAGTCGTTTGCCGGCGGGCGCTGCCCGCGTCCCGGCGCAGTTCCGGCGCGCTGCGGTCAAAAACGTAAAGAAAATCCTTAAACGCCGCAGTTTTCGCGCGGATTTAACGGCGGGCTCACACTGGGCTCACGCTGGAATAACGCAGGCCGGCTAATCTCTCTCTCGAAGGTTGGGACGAGACAGCATCGCATTCAGCCTTCGCTGTGCCAGCGTAAGATCGACCCCCGTGTGAATTTCTGAGCTGCCCACATCAGTGGACGAGAGTTTCCGCGTTGGTGAATAAATATTCATGACCTAATAATATTACACAAATTTTCCTTTAGTTGCCAGCAACTGCGTTTTCGGAGTGCCGGTTTCGGCGGCGTCAAAGGGTATTTCGTTGGTGTTTGCACCAGGTAACTTCATACTGGAGATTGAAGATGGGAATTGACGACACACACCATGTGGTTGCCGAAAAGATCAGGAACGGCGAGCCCGGTTATGCGCAGGCGGACATTCTGTTCGACCGACCGCCGCCGGGGACAGAGGAGATCCGCTACAAGGTGTCCTATACATGGGGGCATCCTGGCACGCTCAGCCATGCGGCGGTCATGTTCGAGCCCGAAAGCTGGAACCATCGGCGCATTCTCGACGCCATTATCGTTGAAGTCGCGAAACTTGCCGGGCAGGCATCGCCCGCAACCTTCCTGCGCAGCCGCATCACCTACATGATCGAAAATGCGCGCAGTTTTCCCAAAAGCGGCTGGGCGGGAAAGCATGCCGAGGCTGATCTGCTCGAGCAGTTCTACCTCAAAGGCGCAGGTCAGGCGCTCTTGCGCAGCTGACGCGGGACCGGCGCCGCGCGCCAACCGATCATGGGGCCGGGCAGCCGTGGATCTCCACCGCCTGGCCCTCGCCGATGACGGTCAGGCGCAGCAGGGCGCGGTCGAGCACCAGCGGCCCATCGCCGAAATAGTCGAGCTGCGTCGTCGCGGTGATCGTCGCGCCGGCCTGGACGATGTCGGCATCGGCGATCCACAAATCTTCGATGGGCGCCTCAACCATCACGATCTCGGCGGCAACCGGTCGCGCAAACTGCATCTGGGCGGTCAGCTCCAGCACATGGCCCTCGGAGCGCAAGCTGCAGGCGATGGTCGACAGCCCGCCCGTGCCGGCATCGACCGGCTGGCTGGCAAGTGCGGCCTCGATCAGCGCGGCCTCGTGCCCGGGGGTCGCCGCGGCATCAAGATCCATCTCGACAAAGGCGTTTGCGGGAATGCAGACATCGTCGCAGACGCCAAAAGCGGCAGTCATTCGGATGCGGATCGGTGCGCTGGGATCTGCCACGCGCAGCCGCACGGGCAAAACCAGCCGGTCCGAAAAGGCCGGGTAGCGGGCGCCAAGCGCGTCATGCACCTCCGGGACCGGCCAAATCGGGTCTGCCGCCTGCAGGTTTTCCGATCCGCTCCAGTCGAAATGCGGGGGGATGCCCATCTCGCCAGGGGCGCGCCAATAGGTCTTCCAGCCGGGCTGAAGCTCAAACACCAGCGCCACGATCCGGGAATCGGCCTCCGCACGCCACCCATCGGTCAGCCGCAGGCTCGCCGGCTCCATCTGGTCGACCGGTGTGAGGTATTGCGCGGCGCCCGCGTGGGGCACTGCAAAAGACGCGATGAGCGACATCGCAAGGGCGGCGAAAAATTTCATTGAACCCATATCATGCAGGCAAGGCCAGAAGGCCAGACACAAGATCTTCGCATTTTTTCACGTTGCCGTCAGGCCGATTTTCCCAGGCATCCGAACCGTCCCGGAAAGCGCCACCGCTTCGGGTTCTGCTTGCACTCGCAATCCGGCTTCCCCATCCTAGAGATATGGCAGAGAGCGAACACGGATTTCTTGGCGGCAAGCTTTTGATTGCGATGCCCGGCATTGGCGATCCGCGGTTTGAGCGGTCGGTGATTTACATCTGCACACACACCTCGCAGGTGGCGATGGGGCTGATGCTGAACAAACCCGCGCCCGAGATTGCCTTTGAAAGCTTGCTCGACCAGCTCGATATCGAGGCGCAGCCCGGGCTGATCCTGCCCAGGATCGTCATCGGCGGTCCTGTCGAACGCAGCCGCGGGTTTGTCCTGCATAGCGATGAATGCGCCTCCGAGGATGGCACCTTGGAGACGGGCAACGGCATCGGGATGACCGCCAGCGTCGAGATCCTGCGCGACATTGCCCGTGGCGAGGGGCCGACGGAGGCGATCCTGGCGCTTGGGTATTCGGGCTGGGGCCCGGGGCAGCTTGAACGCGAGATCCGGGCAAATGGCTGGCTGACCAGCGATGCCGACCCGGCGATCGTCTTTGGCTCGGACACCAAGCGCAAATGGCAGGGGGCGCTTGGGCGTCTGGGTGTGGACGCGCATATGCTGTCGCGCGATGGCGGGGTGGCCTGAGCCGCGGCGCGCAGCCCGGACCTCGGCCTTATCGCGACCTGCCCGCCGGCCCAGATTTCTGACCCAGATTTCTGACCCAGACTTCTGACCCCAGGTTTCTGACCCCAGGTTTCTGGCCCAGACTTGCGCGGCCGCGCGAGCCCACCTCCGGAAACGCTATTCCCCGGTTTCGGGCCAGGAGGCCGGCATCAGCACCATCACGGTTGGTTCGCGGGGCAGATCGTCAAGCGACATCACCACCGAGGCGCCATCGCCGCGCCGAATCTCGAACTCATCGGACATCCCATCCAGGAACCGTTCGAGATTTGACAGACCGAACCAGTGCATCGGCAGCACCAGCCGCGCCTTCACCCGATTCAGCACCCGGATCATGGCCGGCTGGCTCATCGTGAACCCGCCATCGACCGGCGCCATGACGACGTCCATCCGGCCCAGAAGGGCATATTGCAGATCGGAGGGCTCGTGATGCAGATGGCCCAGATGGGCGATGCACAGACCCGCCGTCTCGAAGACGAAAATCGAGTTCCCGTTCTCCTCGCGCGTGCCATAGCTGCGAATGTCGGTGGGCACGTTGCGCACGACGACATCGCCTTCCTCGACATAATGATCGGCCGGATCCTCGGGCCCGCTGCCCCAGCCACGCAGGACATGCGGAATGCGCGGATCGGGGTTGTTGGTGTAATGGCTGGTATGCGCCCGGTTCATCGTCACGATGTCGGGCACCTCAAGTCCGCCAGCATAGCCGGTGTAATCCGTCGCGATGCGCAGCCCGGCCGCGGTTTCGATGACAAAGGTCGCATGCCCAACATAATGCAGCCGCACCTGGCCCGTTGCGATGGCCGAGGCCGAGATCGGATCCTCCAGCGCGACATAATGCAGGTTCGGGTCCGCCTGGCTGAGCGCCACGCAATGGCTGGGGATGATCTCATCGGCCTGGGATGCCGCGGGCATGAGCATGGCCCCGAGGACAGCGACGAACATTCCTGCCGCGCCGGTGCGCGGGATATGACGACGAAAGGCGCAGCGCATGGAAACCTCCCTGGGGACGTGGCGGAACCGTTCCGGCCATTGCCGCTAGGGTAGTGTTGCCGGCGCAGGGGTCCACAGCTTGGTGGCGTCTCAGGCCTCGGTTGCCAAGACTGTGAGCAGCCGTTCGACATCTGCCTCATCATTCCACAGATGCGGTGTGATGCGCAGACTGTGGCCGCGCTGCGAGACATGGACCTGCGCCTGTGCCAGGCGTTCGGGCAGGCCATCGGGCAGCCCGCCTTTGCGGGTGAGGCCCAGGAAATGCCCCGCCCGCGGCCCCGCTGCGGCATCGTGAAATCCCAGCGCTGCGGCCCGC
>JBCBKN010000232.1:0-7425 GCA_038521775.1 Pseudomonadota bacterium
GAGGCCAAGCCGCTGTCGCGCAGCCCGGCGCCGCCCTTCATGACCTCGACCCTGCAGCAGGAGGCCAGCCGCAAGCTCTCCATGGGCGCGCAGGAGACGATGCGCGCGGCCCAGAAGCTTTATGAGGCCGGCCACATCACCTATATGCGGACCGACGGCATCGACATGGCGCCCGAAGCGGTGGAGGCCACGCGCGCCGCGATCGATCAGCGCTATGGCGCGACCTATGTGCCGGCAAAGGCCCGCATCTACAAGAACAAGGCCAAGAACGCCCAGGAGGCGCATGAATGCATCCGCCCCACCGAGATGACCCGCGATGCCGCGGCCCTGCCCGGGCTGGTCGGCGCGGTCGAGCGCAAGCTCTATGATCTGATCTGGAAGCGCGCGCTGGCCAGCCAGATGGAGAATGCGCGGCTGGAGCGCACGACCGTCGACATCCTGTCGGCCGATGGGCGCACCGGGCTGCGCGCGACCGGCCAGGTGGTGCTGTTTGACGGGTTCATGAAGGTCTATGAGGAAGGCCGCGACGAGGCGCCCGAGGATGATGACAGCGCCCGGCTGCCCGCGATCCGCCAGGGCGAGGCGGCGACGCGCGAGGCGGTGACGCCCACCCAGCATTTCACCCAGCCCCCGCCGCGCTATACCGAGGCGACGCTGGTCAAGAAGATGGAGGAGCTGGGCATCGGCCGGCCCTCGACCTATGCCTCGATCGTGACCACCATCCAGGATCGCGGCTATGTGGAAAAGGACAAGGGTCGGCTGAGCCCGCAGGACAAGGGCCGGCTGGTGACGGCCTTTCTGGAAAGCTATTTCCGCCGCTATGTGGGCTATGATTTCACCGCCGGGCTGGAGGAAGAGCTCGACGACATCACCGCCGGCAAGGCCGATTGGCAGGAGGTGCTGGGCCGCTTCTGGCGCGAGTTCCGTGCCGCGGTCGATGAGACGGCCGAGCTGCGCATCACCGATGTGCTGGAGCGGATCAATGAGGTGCTGGCCCCGCATCTTTTCCCAGACAAGGGCGATGGGTCGGACCCACGGCTCTGCCCGAATTGCGGGGTGGGGCGGCTGAGCATGCGCACCGCGCGCTCGGGCGGGGCCTTCATCGGCTGCTCGAACTATCCCGAATGCCGCTACACGCGGCCCCTGGCGGGCGAGGCGGAGGCGGGCGGTGCCGACCGGCTGCTGGGCCATGACCCCGACGGCATTCCGGTGCATCTGAAATCGGGCCGGTTCGGCCCCTATGTGCAGCTTGGCGAGGCGGAGGGCGAGGAAAAGCCCAAGCGCGCCTCGATCCCCAAGGGGATGGACCGCGAGACGCTGGGGCTGGAGCGGGCGCTTGCGCTCCTGTCGCTGCCCCGCCCGGTCGGTCCGCATCCCGAGGATGGCGAGGCGATCGAGGCCGGGATCGGCCGGTTCGGGCCGTTCGTTCGGCATGGCAAGAAATACGCCAATATCCCCGATGCCGAAGAGGTCTTTACCATCGGCATGAACCGGGCGGTGGAGCTGCTGGCGCAAAAGGTCAGCCGTGGGCGGCCGGAACCGGCCAAGCCGCTCAAGGAGCTTGGGGAGCATCCCGAGGGCGGGCCGGTGGCGGTGATGCCCGGCCGCTACGGCCCGTACGTGAAATGGGACAAGGTCAATGCCACACTGCCGGGCGAGGTCGAGCCCGCGGCGGTGACCCTGGAAGAGGCGCTGACGCTGATCGAGGAAAAGCGCGCGAAATCGCCCGGAAAGCGCAAGGCCGCCGCCAAGAAGCCCGCCGCTAAAAAACCCGCCGCCAAGAAGCCTGCTGCCAAGAAAACCACGGCCAAAAAACCCGCGACAAAAGAAACAGCGGCCAAAGCGCCTGCCAAGAAGACAACGGCAGCGGAGAAAACCGCATCGCCGAAAACACCTGCAAAGACGTCGCGCGCAAAGAAACCCGTCTCCGGGAAATCTGCGGCGGGCTCGGAAGATCCGTTCGTGGATGACGATCCCGGCGTCGATCCGTCGAGCAAGGCTGCCGAGTAGCCCCCGGCGGCGCGGTCGCCCCCGCTCGGCTTTACCACCGCTTAGCTTCGCCACTGCTCAGCTTCACCCCCGCTCGGCACCATGCTAGGGGGGCGTATGGGCAGGCTTCCAAGCAAAGACGAGATTCTCGCCTGGGTGCGCGAAAACCCCGGCGCAAGCGGCAAGCGCGAGATCGCGCGTGCCTTTGGCGTCAAAGGGCCCGACCGGGTGACCCTCAAGGACATGCTGCGCGAGCTTCAGGCCGACGGGCATCTGACCGGCGACCGCAAATCCTACCGTGAGCCGGGCAGCCTGCCGCCGGTCGCCGTGCTGGTGGTCGACCCGCCGGACCGCTCGGGCGATCTGTGGGCGCGCCCGCAGGTTTGGGAGGAGGGCGAGCCGCCCCGCGTGGCGCTTGTGCTGTCTCCCAAGGACCCGGCACTGGGCGCGGGCGACCGGGTGCTGGCGCGGATCAGCCAGGGCGATGACGGCCATCAGGGCCGGCTGATCCGCCGCATCGGATCGGGCCCGCGCAAGGTGCTGGGCGTCTTCCGGCGCTCGGACCGCGGCGGGCGCATCCAGCCGATTGAAAAGAAGGCGCGGCATGAATGGATGGTCGCCCCCGGCGACACCGCCCAGGCGCGCGAGGGCGAGCTGGTCGAGGGCGAGGCGCTGGGCCGCCCCGGGCTGGGCCTGCCCAAGGCGCGGGTGACGGCGCGGCTGGGCGATCCCGGCGCGCCGCGGGCGGTCTCGCTCATTGCCATTCACGCGCTGGGCATCCCGATGGAGTTCTCCGAGGAAGCCGAGGCCGAGGCCGCCGCCGCCAGCCCCGTGCCGCTGGGTGACCGCACCGATCTGCGCGATCTGCCGCTGGTCACCATCGACCCCGCCGATGCCCGCGATCATGACGATGCGGTGGCCGCCCAGCCCGACCCCGACCCCGCAAACAAGGGCGGCTGGCTGGTCTGGGTGGCGATTGCCGATGTCGCGGCCTATGTGCGCCCGGGCACGGCGCTCGATGCCGATGCGCGCGAGCGGGGCAACTCGACCTATTTCCCCGATCGCGTGGTGCCGATGCTGCCCGAGGCGCTGTCGGCCGATCTCTGCTCGCTGCATGACGGCGTCGACCGGCCCTGCCTGGCGGTCTGTCTGACGCTGGGCGCGGATGGCGCCCTGCGCGGGCATCGGTTTCAGCGCGGCATGATGCGCTCGGCCGCCTCGCTGACCTATGAACAGGCCCAGGCCGCGCATGAGGGCCGGCCCGATGCCGTGACCGCGCCGCTGATGGAGACGGTGATTGCGCCCTTGTTTGCGGCTTATGCGGCGGCCAGGGCAGCGCGGGACCGGCGCGCGCCGCTCGATCTCGACCTGCCCGAGCGCCGCGTGGAGCTCTCGGCCCGCGGTGAGGTTGCCGCGATCACGTTTCGCGAGCGGTTCGATGCGCATCGGCTGATCGAGGAGTTCATGATCCTGGCCAATGTCGCGGCGGCCGAGGCGCTGGAGGCCAGGCGCCGCCCGCTGCTTTTCCGCGTGCATGAAGCGCCGCCCGAAGACCGGCTCGAAAGCCTCCGCGAAACGGTCGAAAGCTGCGGGCTGGCCTTTGCGCCGGGCCAGGTGGTGCGCACCTCGGCCTTCAACAGGCTGCTCGAGCAGGCCGCGGGGCATGCCTTTGCCGAGCTCATCCATATCTCGGTGCTGCGCGCGCAGACCCAGGCCTATTACGGCCCCGACAATCTGGGCCATTTCGGGCTCAATCTGCGGGCTTATGCGCATTTCACCTCGCCCATTCGCCGCTATGCCGATCTGGTGGTGCATCGGGCGCTGATCGCGGCGCATGGCTGGGGCCCGGATCCGGACAGGGACGGGCAGACCGAGGCGGAGGCGGCCGGGCTGCAGCCCACCGCCGAGCATATCTCGATGACCGAGCGGCGCTCGATGGAGGCCGAGCGCGACACCACCGACCGCTATCTGGCTGCCTTTCTGGCCGACCGGGTGGGCAGTGTGTTTGCCGGCCGGATTGCCGGGCTCAGCCGGGCGGGGGTGTTTGTGAAGCTCGACGAGACCGGGGCGGATGGCTTTATCCCGATCTCGGCGCTGGGCGAGGAATACTTCCACCACGATGCCGCCAGCCAGACCCTGATCGGCGAGCGCAGCGGGCGGGTGATCTCGCTGGGGCTGCGGGTGCAGGTGCGGCTGGCCGAGGCGGTGCCGGTCACCGGCGGGCTGCTCTTTGAGCTGTTGGAGGTGGAGGGGCGCCCCACCCCGGGCACCGGCGCGCGCCCGCCACGCCGCCGGCCCGGCAAGCCGCGCCGCGTGCTGCGCCGCAAGCCCGGCACCGCGCCGCGCCCCGGCCGCCGCTAGGGTCTTGAAGCCGCGGTCTCGGGGTTCCATATCTGTGCTGTCGGGATGCCGCCGCGCGGGTCCTGGCGCCAAACCAGGGCCTGTCCATGCCGGAAGGCCGCACTTGCACTCGCTTCTGATGGAGGATGCTCATGCGCAGCTTCGACCTTACCCCTTTGTATCGCTCGACCGTTGGTTTTGACCGCTTCGCCGGTCTCTTTGACAGCATGCTGGCCAATGCCGAGAGCGGCCCGTCCTATCCCCCCTACAACATCGAAAAGCTCACCGATGACAGCTACCGCATCACGGTCGCGGTGGCCGGCTTTGCCGAGGATGAGCTGTCGGTGGAAAGCCGGGAAAACACACTGGTGATCGCCGGCCGCAAGGCCGAGGCGGAGGAGGCCCCGGCCTATCTGCATCGCGGCATCGCCACGCGCGCCTTTGAGCGGCGCTTCCAGCTTGCCGATCATGTCCATGCCCAGACCGCCAAGATCGAGAACGGTCTTTTGCATGTCGATCTGGTGCGCGAGGTGCCCGAGGCGCTGAAACCCCGCCGGATCGAGATCGCGGGCGGGGCCAGGCAGGTGACGCTCGACGCCTGACCGGTTCGGCCTGAGAGGCCTATGCGGCCCGCGCCCCGGTGGCGCGGGCTTTTTCATGTCCGGCCGTGTGCCTGTGGCAGGCTGGGGATTTGAGTATTTTTGCCAAGAAGAAGGGGGCGGGCGCGAAAGAGGGTGGGTCAGTATTCCGAGACGATCTGGGGGTCGGGGCGGTCGAGCTCCTGCGGGCGGCCGGCGGCGAGGATGGCGTCAATCCGGGCACGGATGACATCGGGCCAGGGCACGGCCTTCTTGGCGTGAAAGTCGATGCAGACGAGGGTAATGATGGCGCGCAGCCGGTCCTCGGCCCCGCATTTGCACACGATCTGGAAGCCCAGCGAGGAGCGGCCGATCCGGTCGAGCGTCATCTGGAACTGGAGCCGGTCTTCAAGATAGCTCGCTTCGAGAAAGTCGGTCTCGATGCGCACGGTGGGCACGGTGACCGAAAGCGCGCTGTGCAGGCGGTTGAAGGAATGGCCGAGCTGGCGCTCGAAGAAGCGTTCGACGGTGAGGTTCAGCATCTCAAAATAGCGCGGGTAAAAGACGATGCCCGCCGGGTCGCAATGCTGAAAGCGCACGGTCTGCACTTCCTCAAAGAAATTCACCGCGCTGGTGCTGTCGCTGCTCATGGCGCCCTCCCTTTGGCCCGCGGGGCATAGCCGGAATGCGGCGAGGGGGAAACCCCCGCTTGTGCGGGCCCTGCGCCTGGCCCATCTTGGGCGGCATTGATGGGGCGGGATTGGCGCATGGTCGAGATTTCTAGTGAAGAAGAGCTGAGGGCATGGCTTGAGGCGTGGCCGCAGGAGGTGGCGGTGGCCATCGCCGCCCGCGCAGCCTTACGGGCCACGCCTATCCTGGCGCTTGCTCGACTTGACGATGAAACGTCGCAAACCCTTCTGCTGCCCAGTTTTCGTGCGAGAGTCATCGGATCGGTGCGCATGAGGAGTCACAGCATTGCGGTCAGTCGTGCCGCCGGCTCCGCGACATTCGCTATTCACGCCGCCCGCTCTTCCGCCGCCGACGCCGCGGACACCGACACCCTCGCCTCCGCCGCGTCTGCCGCCGACACCATGCTCGTCTCCGCCGCCACCGCCGACGCCACGCTTACCGCCGCTTCTGCGGCGCTCGGCAGCGGTGCCGCCGCCCGCGCCGCCGCCCGCGCCGCCGCCGACGCCGCCCGCGCCGCCGCCCTCGCCGCCGACGCCGCCGACGCCGCTGCGTTCTGGGATGACGTCAGTGCCGACGCGACGATTGTCGAGAATGGCGCGGGGCCTGTCGCGCGGTTCGACCAACCGCTCTGGCATGAGGCCGGTATGCCCGCGGGGCTTCAGGTCGGTTGGGCGAGGCTCAGAACGTATCTCACCGAGACGGACCCACGGATGCGGTTCTGGGCGGAGTGGTACCAGCGGATGCTCGATGGCGATCCGATGGATTGGGCCATGCAGGAAGAGATCGCCCTGCTGCCCGATCAGGACTGGGATGCCGGGCCCGACCGCATCGCCGAGCGGATTGCGGTGATCGAGGCGAAGTACCTCTCCCAAGCCACGCCGCTGGCCGAGACCGTCGAGATCAACCCGGAGACTGGCAAGGCCCGCGCGGTGCCGGCTGCGCCACAAGCGCCGGAGCTGTACCGAACGGCGCTCACCCGTGTGGCCGATGCGCTGGACGATGCATTGGCGAGGGGCGGGAACGGGCTCCACGACCGCAGTTTCGTGGTGCGGGTCGTGCGCCGCGCGCTCAAGCGCTATGCGGATGATCCGCAGCGGGTGCATGACGATTTTCTGACCGGTGCGGTTGCGCTGCGCCGGAACCTGGATGCCAAAGAATACCCCGAGACGGATGAGGTGCTGTCGCTGGAAATGACGCTGGGCACGGCTGCGGCCGATATCCGCGGCGCGGATGCAACGGTCGAGGCCTCGGTCAAGGCGCGGCTGCGGGTTAAGCTGCGGGATCTGCGGGCGGAGGAGAAAACGCGGCTGTTGGCCGCGAAGGACGCGCTGGTTGAGGCGTCGGAGGGGCCGCTCTCGGAAGACCTGGGCGAAGATATCGATGTGCTGGTTGCCTCGCGCGATGCGCCGTCTGGGGAGTTTGCGCCGCCAATCAGTATTCCGGATGCGACGTATCGGTTGGCGAGCCGCACGAGTGCTTGGGCGGAACTGGACAAGACGGTGAAGATCGGTGAGCGGGTTCTGGTCGCCGTTGCGGCCGTGGTGACGATTTTAGCGCCGTTCTTCTTATAGGGTCACCCGGGCTGGCGCCCGGGCGGGGGCGGTTGGGTGTCGTCCTACCGATCCAGGGTTTCGGCGAGGGCGAGGAGGCGGAGGAATTCGGCGCGGTGGCCGAAGGGGTCTTCGCCGAGATTGGCGCGGGCGAGGGCCAGCGCCTCGGCATAGCTCCAATCGCCCAGATAGCGCCCGCCTTTGAGGAGCTGGCCGAAGCCCGCGACCGCGGCGGCAAAGCGCGCCTCTTGCGTCGCGGCTTCGTCGGCGGGGGTGAC
>JBCBKN010000233.1:0-7396 GCA_038521775.1 Pseudomonadota bacterium
CCTCCTTGATGAAGAGCTCGAATTCCGGCGTGTCCGGCCCCGCATCGGGCCCCAGGATCGCGGCGTTCAGACTGTCCTGCTCGGCCACGAAACGCACCGAATTGGCCAGCAGCGCCAGGTTGGCCCGCAGGCGCAGCGCGGTGGCGGCCGAGCCGGTGAAGCTCACCACATCCTGGCAAGTCAGCCGGTCGAGCAGATCGCCCGTTCCCCCGGCGATGAGCTGCAGCGCGCCCTCGGGCAGGATGCCCGCCTCCAGCATCAGCCGCACACAGGCCTCGGTGACATAGGAGGTGGCGGTGGCGGGTTTCACGATCGCCGGCATTCCGGCCAGAAGGGTGGGCGCGAGCTTTTCCAGCATCCCCCAGACGGGGAAGTTGAAGGCGTTGATATGCACCGCCACGCCCTGCAGCGGGGTGCAGACATGCATGCCGAGGAAAGAGCCGTTGCGCGAGAGCTGTTCCACCTCGCCATCGACATAGACATCGCCATCGGGCAGCTCGCGCCGGCCCTTGGAGGCATAGACAAAAAGCGTGCCGATGCCGCCATCGATGTCGATCAGATGGTCCTTTTGCGTGGCCCCGGTGTCGAAGGAGAGCGCGTAAAGCGGGTCGCGATTGGCCTGCAGATGCTGCGCCAGCGCCTTGAGCATCCGCGCGCGGTCGTGAAACCCCATGGCGCGCAGCGCCGGCCCGCCCGTATCGCGCGCATGGGCCAGCATGGCGGCAACATCGAGCGCCTCATTCCCCGCCTCGGCGATGACCGCGCCGGTGATCGCGCTTTCGATGGGCCGCGCCCCGGTGCCCGGGCCAATCCACCGCCCGGCGGCAAAGCTGGAAACGGGCATGACGGTCATGATCAGGCTCCTTCAGGTGAGTTGCGCGGGCAGCGCGGCCCAGCCGCGAAAGCGCAGCCGCCCGCCGCGCCGGGCCCCGGGCAGCAGGCGATAGGCCGGAAACCGCGCAAGGAAGCGCGAGAGAGCAATGCGCCCCTCCATCCGCGCCAGGCTCAGCCCCACGCAGGTATGCGCCCCGCCGGCAAACGCGAGATGTTTGTTGGGGCGGCGGGCAATGTCGAGCCGGTCGGGGTCGGGGAACCTCGCGGGGTCACGATTGGCCGCCCCGATGACGAGGTGAATGTCGGTGCCGGGCGGCACCTCGACGCCATGGAAGGTGACCGCCTCGACGCTCAGCCGGTTGCCCAGCTGGTTGGGGCTTTCCATCCGCAAGACCTCATCGACCGCCGTGGCGATCAGCCCGGGCTCGGCCAAAAGCCGCGCGCGCTGGTCGGGCCAGGCCTCCAGCAGCGCCAGGGCATTGCCGATCAGATTGGTGGTCGTCTCATGCCCGGCATTGAGGATGAAGATGCAGTTCTGGTAGAGTTCCTCCGCCGTCAGCGCGCCCTGGTCGGATTGCATCAGCCGGGTGAGCACATCGGTTTCGGGATCGCCCGGCGCGGCCCGCCGCTGCGCCACCAGATCGGCCAGATACGCGCGGAATTCGGTGACCGAGCGGTTGCCCCACTCCATTTGCGCGGGCGTCAGGGTCGGTTCCAGCGCGCCCAGAATGGCCAGCGACCAGTCGCGCAGCGGCGCACGCTCCGCATGCGGAATGGCAAAGAGATTGCCGATCACCTCGATGGGAATGACCGCGGCAAAGCCCTCGATCAGATCGGGCGCCGCCTCCCCCTCCAGCCCGTCGAGCAGCCGGTCGACCAGGGCGATCAGCCCCGGCTCCATGCTGGCAAGCGCCCGCGGGCTCATCGCGCCGACCATGATGGCCCGCACCCGGCTGTGCAGCGGCGGGTCGTTGAAGACCAGGCTGGTGGTGTGATGGGTGTAGAGCGGACTGCCCGCGCCGTATTTGGGCGCAAACACGGCCTTCTTGTCGGAGATAAACCGGCCCGTATCGCGATAGACCGCATCGAGATCGGCATAACGCGACAGGATCACCGAGCCGTCGGGCTGCGGGTGGCAGGGTGCCTCTTCGCGCAGCCAGGCGTAATGCGGCCAGGGATCTGCAACAAAGCCCGGCGGGGGCGCTTTGAGGTCAAAGCCCTGCATGCCGCCCGCTCATGGCCCCATGCTTTGCGGCAGGACCAGCACCAGCCAGGGGACAAAGACGATCAGCGCCAGGCGGAAGAGATCGGCGATCCAAAAGGGTGTGACGCCGCGAAAGATGGTGCCGGTGGAGACATCGCCCACCACGCCCTTGAGGATAAAGACATTGAGGCCCACCGGCGGGGTGATCAGGCTGATCTCGGTGACGACCACGACCACGATGCCGAACCAGACCGGGTCAAAGCCCAGGCTGGTGACCAGGGGAAAGAAGATCGGCACGGTCAAAAGCAGCATGGAGAGGCTTTCAAAGACCATCCCCAGCAGGAGGTAGATCACCAGGATCAGCGCCATCACGGTCATCGGCGAGACGGCGTTTTCGGTCACAAGCGCCACCAGCGCCTCGGGCAGCCCGGCAAGATTGACGAAGTTTGAGAAGATCTGCGCGCCGATCAGCACGGCAAAAAGCGCGGCCGAGGTGAAGGCGGTCTCGCGCAGCGCCTCGACCATGTCGCGAAACCTCAGCGACCCGCGGGCAAGCGCGATGAGAAAGGCGCCCATGGCACCCATGCCGGCCGCCTCGGTCGGTGAGAAGGTGAGGTTGAGCGGCCAGACATCGAGCGCGCCGTAAAGCCCGCCAATGACCAGGAAGAAGAGCAAGAGCACCGCCCAGACCTGGCCCAGCGCGCGCAGCCGCTGCCCCCAGCCTTGACGCTCGGCCGCCGGGCCCGACTTGGGGTCGCGCCAGACGGTGTAGCGCACCGCAAAGAGGTAAAAGAGGATGCCCAGCACACCGGGGATGATGCCCGCGATGAAAAGCTGGCCGATCGAGGTTTCGGTGAGCAGCCCATAGATCACCAGAATGACCGAGGGCGGGATCAGGATGCCAAGCGTGCCGCCCGCGGCGATCGAGGCGGTGGAGAGCCGGTCGGAATAGCCATAGCGGCGCATCTCGGGCATGGCGACCTTGGACATGGTCGCGGCCGTGGCAAGCGAGGAGCCGCAGATCGCCGAGAACCCGCCACAGGCGACCACCGTGGCCATGGCCAGCCCACCACGACGATGGCCCAGAAAGGCGTTGGAGGCGGCGTAAAGCTCGCGCGCCAGCCCGCCCTTGTTGACCAAAAGCCCCATCAGGATGAAAAGCGGCACGACCGACAGCCCGTAATCCTGCGCCGTGTCCATGATCTGACGCCCGACCATGGAAAGGGCGGCGCGAAGCCCACGCTCAGAGGTCAGGCTGCCGCCCCGCTCGATCACAAAGCCCAGCGTGCCCACCAGCCCCATCGCAAACACGATGGGCATGCGCAGCAGCACCAGGATCAGAACCAGCGCAAAGCCGATCAGCGCCGCGGTCATGCCGGCCTCAAGAGCCGGGGCGCCAGCAGATGCAGCAGCCCCAGGGCGATCAGAACGGCGGCGGTGAGCCCGGCAAAGACCGCGATGAACCAGCCGATATAGAATTGCGGGATGCCCAGATATTCGGTGACATCGCCATAGCCGCGGGCGCGCTCGGCCAGCACCCAGACCTGGCGCACCGGCCAGACCAGCATCAGCCCCGCGGCCAGGTTCACCAGCGCATCCCGCCCGCGCGCCAGCCGCCAGCGCGCAAAAAGCGGATCGGTCAGATCGACCGCGATATGCCCGCCCTGGGCCGAAAGCTGCGGCATCACCGAAAAGACGATGATGGCCATCAGAATGCGGGTGATCTCGGTTGCCGCCTCGATCGGCGCATTGGCGGCCGAGCGCAGGACGACATCGGAGAAGGTCATCACCATCAGCGCAAAGAGCGCCGTGCAGGCCAGCGCAACCGGCAGGTGGCTGGCCTGGCGCAACAGCGTCAGGACGGGGCGCATGGCAGTCTCCAGAAGGCGGGGCCGGCGGTCACCGGCCCCGAAAAGGCTCAGTAGCCCGACATTTCCGACATGATCATGGCGCGGGCGGCTTCGGCATCGACACCGGTTTCGGCCACCTCGGTCAAGACATCGGCAATCACCGCCTCGGCAATGCCGGTGAAGGCGGCCTGATCGGCCTCCGAGGCGGTCATGATCGCATTGTCGCTGGTGGCCTCGGTCACCGCACGGCCCTCGGCGTCGATCTCATCCCAGATCTTGCCGATCTCGCGGCTCAAGGGCTCGCCAAAGACCTTCTCCTCCAGCGCCAGCCGCAGATCATCGGGCAGATCGTCAAAGGCAAACTCGCTCATGATGAAGGCAAACGAGCCGCGATAGAACCCGCCGGGCATGACAAAGACGTTCTGGGCGACCTCGGTGAGCTTGAAGCCCTTGCGCGATTCAAAGGGCATCACCACGCCATCGGCGGCGTTCGAGGCCAGCGTCTCATAGACCTTCGGCGCGGGCACCTGGATGCCGGTCGCTTCCAGCGCCGCGCCGATATCCGAGCCAACCCCGCCCGGCACGCGCAGCTTCAGCCCCGCCACCGCGTCGAGCCCGCCAATGGGCGAGGCGGTGTGAAGCTGGGCCGGCCCATGGGTAAAGAGCGCGATCACCTTCACGCCGCGATGCTCATCGGCGGCCTTCAGATGGGTGTCATAGACCCGCCAATAGGCAACCGAGGCGGCCTCGGCCGTGCCCTGATAACCCGGCAGCTCGATGAGCTTGGTGGTCACGAACCGGCCCGGCTGATAGCCATGGAAGATGACCGACAGATCGGCCGCACCATCCATGATCATATCCATCTGCGCCGGCGGCGGGGCAAGGCCCAGCTTGAGCTCGGCGGTGACCTTGCCGTCGGTGGCCTCCTCGACCATCTCGACGAATTTCGGCCACATCTTGGCGTTCAGACCATGGGTGGGCGGCGCCCAGCTTGAAATGGTCAAGGTGTAGTCGGCGGCCTGCGCGGTCACCCCCACAAGGGCCAGCGCGGCGCCGGCCGCAAGGCGTTTGAATGCGGTCATGCAAGTCATCAGATCCTCCCCCTGAAAGGCACGTTGTTTGTTGTGCCGCTGCCGGAACGCGCGCAGCATCGCAACATAATTGACCAACCGTTCGGTTTATGCAATCGTTTTGTCGAAACAAAAACCCGGGGGGATGGCGTGGCAGACACGATTGTTGCGCAAAGGCATGAGGGTTGGGTCGAAATCACGCTCAACCGGCCCGAGAGACTCAACGCCTTTACCGACGAGATGCATGGCGCGCTGCGCAGCGCCCTAAACGACGCGCGTCATGGCGGCGCCCGCGCGGTGCTGCTGACCGGCGCGGGGCGCGGTTTCTGCGCCGGCCAGGATCTGGGCGCGCGGGATCCTGCCGCCAGCGACGGGCCGCCCGATCTGGGCGCCACGCTGCGCGCGCTTTACAACCCGCTGATCCTGGCGCTGCGCGAGTTTCCCGCGCCGGTGATCTGCGCTGTCAATGGCGTGGCGGCCGGGGCCGGGGCAAACCTGGCGCTGGCATGCGACATCGTTCTGGCCGCGCAAAGCGCCAAGTTCATCCAGGCCTTTGCCAAGCTCGGGCTGGTGCCCGATGCGGGGGGCACCTGGTCGCTTCTGCGCCATCTGGGGCCGGCGCGGGCCCGGGCGCTGGCGCTGACGGCCGAGCCCCTGGCGGCCGAAACCGCGGCCGAATGGGGGCTGATCTGGAAATGCCTTCCGGATGCCGCGCTGATGGAGGAGGCACGGGCGCTGGCCGCCCAACTGGCCTCCGGCCCGACCTTCGGGCTGGCCCAGATCAAGCGCGCGCTGGATGCGGCGGCCAGCAACGACCTGCCCGCCCAGCTGGCGCTGGAGGCCGAGCTGCAGCGGGCCTGCGGCCTGGCGCCCGATTATGCCGAAGGGGTCAGCGCCTTTCTCGAAAAACGCGCCGCGGTCTTTTCCGGGCAGGCGCCCGACCCTGCCCCATGACGCCCGAGGAACGCGCCGAGCGCGCGGCCGCGGCGATGTGGGCCCGCGACGATGCCTCCAAATGGATGGGCATGTCGCTGGAGGAGATCGGCCCCGGCCATGCCGTCACCGCGCTGACGGTCGAAAAGCGCCATACCAACGGGCATGACATCTGCCATGGCGGGGTGATCTTTGCGCTTGCGGACAGCGCCTTTGCCTTTGCCTGCAACAGCCACAACCAGCTCGCCGTCGCCCAGCACAATTCGATCAGCTTTCTCAGTCCCGGCCATCTGGGCGACCGGCTGACGGCCACGGCCCGCGAGACCAGCGTCGCGGGCCGCACCGGCATCTATGACGTGACCGTCACCAATGGCGCGGGCGAGACGGTGGCGCTGTTTCGCGGCGCGTCGCGCAGCATTCAGGGCCAGCTTTTCAATGAGCCCGGGGAGGATGAATGAAAGACCTCACGCCTGAGCGCAGCAGCCTCGATCCCATCGAGATCGCCTCACGCGACGAAATCGCGGCCCTGCAGCTTCAGCGCCTGCGCTGGTCGCTCTCCCATGCCTATGACAATGTGCCGGCCTATCGGGAGAAATTTGCCGCGGCCGGGGTGCATCCCGACGATCTGACCGATCTGGCCGATCTGGCGAAATTCCCCTTCACCTTGAAGGCCGATCTGCGCGACAGCTACCCTTTCGACATGTTCGCCGTGCCGCGCGATCAGGTGCAGCGCATCCATGCCTCCTCGGGCACCACCGGCAAGCCCACCGTGGTCGGCTATACCGCCCGCGACATCGACAATTGGGCAACACTGGTGGCCCGCTCGATGCGCGCCTCGGGCACACGCCCTGGCGATATGGTGCACATCGCCTATGGCTACGGGCTTTTCACCGGCGGGCTGGGGGCGCATTACGGGGCCGAAAAGCTGGGCTGCACGATCGTTCCCGTTTCGGGCGGGATGACGCCGCGCCAGGTCACCCTGATCCGTGACTTTCGGCCCAGCACGATCATGGTCACCCCCTCCTACATGCTCAACATCCTGGAGGTGTTCCGCCGCGAGGGGCTCGATCCGCGCGACACCGCGCTTGAGGTGGGCATTTTCGGCGCCGAGCCCTGGACCAATGCGATGCGCGCCGAGGTCGAGGCCGCCTTCGACATGCATGCGGTCGACATTTACGGCCTTTCGGAAGTGATGGGCCCGGGTGTGGCCAATGAATGCGTCGAGACCAAGGACGGGCTGCACATCTGGGAGGATCATTTCTACCCCGAGGTGATCGACCCCGAGACCGGCCAGCCGGTGGCCGAGGGCGAGATCGGCGAGCTGGTCTTGACCACGCTGACCAAGGAAGCCCTGCCGATGATCCGCTACCGGACGCGCGATCTCACCCGGCTCTTGCCCGGCACGGCGCGCTCGATGCGGCGGATGGAGAAGATCACCGGCCGCTCCGACGACATGATCATCCTGCGCGGGGTCAATCTCTTTCCCACCCAGATCGAGGAGATCC
>JBCBKN010000234.1:0-7391 GCA_038521775.1 Pseudomonadota bacterium
CGCCGGGCGCGCCCGCCACCCGCCCCCGCGCGACATGTCCGCCACGCCAGCGACCTTTGGTGGAAAGCTCTGCCGCATCGGCGGTCGGATAGGGCGCAGGGGTGCACGGGCGGCTTTGCGCGGGGCCGCGGCCTCGACCGGGGCATCCGGCGAACCGGCAACGCCGGGCGAGAGAAGATGCGCCCCGCGCCGCGGCCCGGCTTGTGACCGCGCCACGACCGGGCCCACCGCGCCGCCCCCCCCCGCCCCGCGCCGCGCCGCCCCGCGCCGCCCCGCGCCGTTTCGAACCGGGCGGGCGCCTGCGGCCCAGCGCCCCGACCGCCCCGGCAGCGCTTGTGCCGCCCCGCAGCGATGTCTATCTGGCAGCAGATCGGGAGGACGGCATGACACAGGACGCGGATCAACGCGCCAAGGCAAAGACCATCGGCCCCCTGCGCGGGCTTATGCCCTTCATCCTGCGCTATCGCGGCAACCTCATCGCCGCTCTCGTCGCACTCATCATCACCGCCATTCTGTCGCTGGTGCTGCCGCTGGCGGTGCGCCGCGTCGTCGACGGGTTTTCCGAGGCCGACACCGCGCGGATGGACGCCTATTTCGCCGCGGCGATCGCGCTGGCGGCGTTTCTGGCCGCGGGCACGGCGATCCGCTTCTGGCTGGTCACCCGGCTGGGCGAGCGGGTGGTCGCCGATATTCGCAAGGCGGTCTATGACCGGGTGATCGGGATGAGCCCTGCCTTTTATGAGCGGGTGATGACCGGCGAGGTGCTCAGCCGGCTGACCACCGACACCACGCTCATCCAGTCGGTGGTGGGCTCCTCGGTCTCCATCGCGCTGCGCAATGTGCTGATGTTCGTGGGCGGAATGGGCTTTATGCTCGCCACCTCGCCCAAGCTCACCGGGCTTGCCATGCTGCTGGTGCCCATCGTCATCGTGCCGATCCTCACGCTGGGCCGGCGGCTGCGGCGGCTGTCGCGCGAAAGCCAGGACCGCATCGCCGACAGCTCGGCCATGGCCTCCGAAACCCTGCTCGCCGCCCAGACCGTGCAGGCCTACACCCATGAAACCCGCAGCCGCGCGGCCTTCGACACCCTCATCGAACGCTCGTTCGACGCGGCGCGGCGGCGCATCACCACCCGCTCGGCCATGACCGCGATCGTGATCTTTCTGGTCTTTACCGGCATTGTCGGGGTGCTTTGGATCGGCGCGCGCGATGTGCGCAACGGGGTGATGAGCCCGGGCGAACTGGTGCAGTTCCTGATCTATGCGATCATCGTGGCGGGCGGCGTCGCGGCACTCTCTGAGATCTGGGGCGAGATGATGCGCGCCGCGGGTGCCACGGAACGGCTCATCGAGCTTCTTTATGCCACCGACCCGATCACCGAGCCTGCCAGCCCCGCCCCCCTGCCGGCCGCGCGCGGCCGGGTGGTGTTCGATGCGGTGGCGTTTCGCTATCCCGCCCGGCCCGAAACTGCCGCGCTGCAGGGCTTCTCGCTCACCGTCGAGCCGGGCGAGACCGTGGCGCTGGTCGGCCCGTCGGGCGCGGGCAAGACCACCGTCTTCCAGCTCATCCAGCGGTTTTACGACCCCGATGCCGGGCAGATCCGCCTTGACGGGACCGATATCGCCACGCTCCGGCCCGAGGATCTGCGCCGCCGCTTTGCGCTGGTGCCGCAGGAGCCGGTGATCTTTGCAAGCTCGGCGCGCGAGAACATCCGCTTTGGCCGGCCCGAGGCCGCGGATGCCGAGGTCGAGGCTGCCGCCCGGGCCGCGGCCGCGCATGAGTTCATCGCCAGGCTCCCCCAGGGCTATGACAGCGCGGTCGGCGAGCGCGGTGTGATGCTCTCGGGCGGGCAGCGCCAGCGCATCGCCATCGCCCGGGCCATTCTGCGCGACGCGCCGGTGCTCATGCTTGACGAGGCGACCTCGGCGCTCGATGCCGAAAGCGAGCGTGCGGTGCAGGAGGCGGTGGAGCGGCTGAGCAAGGACCGCACCACCATCGTGATCGCGCATCGGCTGGCCACGGTCAAACGCGCCGACCGCATCGTGGTGATGGAGGGGGGGCGGATCGTGGCCACCGGCACGCATGACAGCCTTGTCGCCGAAGACGGGCTTTATGCCCGCCTGGCGCGGCTGCAATTCACCGACGGGTTGGCCGCCTGATCCCGCGCCGTTTTCTTGGGCGCAGTGGTTTTTCGGGCGCAGTGCTTTCTTGGGCGCGGTGGTTTTTCGGGCGCGGTGCTTTTTGCGGCAAGGCGGGTCTGGCGCGGCTGCGCCAACGGCGCGCGCCTCGAGGGGGCATCGAGCCCCCTGCTCGGCGCTGGTCGCCTGCGGCGCCCAGGGGCAGGTGGCAGTGGTGGCACCCCGCGCCGGCGGTGCCACGCATCCTGGGGGCATGCGCTTGCCGGTGGCTGACGCTGCGTTACTCTTGCGAGCAAGCGCCTGTGGCGGGAAGGAAGCACGCAACGCACACGGGCCGAACCGAGGACCCCGCGCCCGCCGCGCCGACTGGCAAGGGAGCGCAGCTTGTAAGCCCCTTGCGGGTGCCCGTGAGCGCCCGAGGCGGCCCAGGCAGCCAGGGCAACCCCTGGGGGGCGCAATGGGGCCAAAGGCATGACGCCGCCGCGATTTGCGGGGGGATGCGAAACGACATGCGGGCGCGCAGGGGGCTGCCCAGGCCCGGTCCTGCCACCCCGCGCGAAGATGGGAGGCATAGATGACAACGCGCATGGCCGATTTTTCCGACAAGCTGGCCATCGAGCAGGCCATGCCGCTGGCCGAACGCTGGTCGGCCCGCACGCCCTATGAGCTGCTGACCGCGACCGCGGCACGGCACCCGGACCGCCCGGCGCTGAGCTTTCAGATCCGCTCGGGCCCCGGCGAACGCGCCGAAACCCTCGACTGGACCGCGCTGCACGGAAAGGTGAACCAGGCCGCCAATATGTTCCGCGCCCTGGGCGTCGGGCCCGAGGACACGGTCGCCTATCTGCTGCCCAACTGCAACGAGACCGCAATTGCGCTTTTGGGCGCGGCCACGGCCGGAAGGGTCGCGCCGGTCAACCCGCTGCTCGAACCCGGCCAGATCGCGGCCATCCTGCGCGAGGTCAATGCCAAGGTGCTGGTCACCCTGGCGCCCTTCCCGAAATCCGAGGTTGCCGCCACGGCCGCCCTGGCCGCGGCCGAGGTGCCGGGGCTGACCACGATCCTGCAGATCGACCTCAAGCGCTATCTCTCGCCGCCGCTGAGCTGGCTGATCCCGCTTCTGCGGCCCAAGGCAACCGGCGGGCATGGGGCGCGGGTGCTCGATTTTCACACCGAACTGGCCCGGCAGGATGCGGGCAAGCTCACCTTCGAGGAGCCGGGCGACGACCGGATCTGCGCGCTTTTTCACACCGGCGGGACCACGGGCATGCCCAAGGTCGCCCAGCACCGCGCCTCGGGCATGATCTATAATGGCTGGTGCGGGTCCGAGATCCTGATCAATGATCAGGACGTGCTGATGTGCCCGCTGCCGCTTTTTCACGTCTTTGCGGCCTATCCGGTGCTGATGACCTGCGTCTTTTCCGGCGCGCATATGGTCATGGTCACCCCGCAGGGGTTTCGCGGCGACGGGGTGTTCGACAATTACTGGAAGCTGGTCGAACGCTGGGGGGTGACCTTTATGGTCATGGTGCCCACCGCGGCCGCAGCGCTGATGCAGCGCCCGGTGAATGCCGATCTCACCACGCTCAAATACGCGTTCTGCGGCTCGGCCCCGCTGCCGCTTGAGCTTTACCGGCGCTTTGAGGAGGCCTGCGGCGTGAAGGTGCTGGAAGGCTATGGGATGACCGAGGCGACCTGCATAGTAAGCTGCAACCCCGCCGATGGCGAGCGCAAGGTGGGCTCGGTCGGGCTGCCCATGCCGCACACAACGGTCACCATTCGGCAGTTCGGGGCGGACGGGGCCGAGACCCTCTGCGGCACCGATGAGATCGGCGAGATCTGTGTGCAGAATGTCGGAGTGATCGAGGGCTATCTCGATCCTGCCCGCAACAAGGGGCTGCACGGTGCCGATGGCGCGCTGCGCACCGGCGATCTGGGCCGGATCGATGCGGATGGCTTTCTCTGGATCACCGGCCGGGCCAAGGATCTGATCATCCGGGGCGGGCATAATATCGACCCCGCGGTGATCGAGGAGGCGCTGCAGACCCATCCGGCGGTCGCCTTCGTGGGCGCGATCGGTCAGCCCGACGCCTATGCCGGCGAGCTGCCGGCGGCCTATGTCGAGCTGGTCGATGGCGGCCAGGCGACCCCCGCGGCGCTGCTGGCCCATGCCGAGGCGCATGTGCAGGAGCGCGCGGCCCAGCCCAAGCATATCGAGATCCTGCCCGAACTGCCCAAGACGCCGGTGGGCAAGATCTTCAAACCGGCGCTGCGAAAGGATGCGATCCGGCGGGTCTTCGACGATGCGCTGAGCGAGGCGCAACTGCCCGCGCGGGTGTTCGAGGTCACCGAGGACAAGACCCGCGGTCTGGTGGCCCAGATCGCCCTGGAGGGCGAGGTCGATCACGAGGCGCTGCGCCATGTGCTGGGGCGGTTCCCGACCAAGTTCGACATCGCGGGCTGAGCGAACCCGCGCCGGCTGACTGACGGCGGGCGGCGGACGGCGGGCGGCGGGGCGACCGCAGGTGTTGGGTCGACCGCAGGGGTTGGGGCTTCAGCAGGCTGTAGGTCGACAGCGGACTGTGGGTCGACGGGAGGCGGCGGCAAGTCCGCGGAGAGCGCGCCCGCAAGGCAGGCCGCCCCGCCCGCCCACCCGCGTCCTGCCTTGCGGGCGCTCGGATGCGTGTCACGGGCCGGCAGCAGTGTCCTGTCGCGATGCGGGGCGCCCGGCACGGCAATCGCGTTGAGAGTGCAAAGCCAGGCGCAGGCATCGGCCGGTGCCGGAGCGCGTCAGCGGTCGCGCAACCGCTGGACCGCGTCAGCGACCGGACAGCTGCCGGGCAACGTCAGCGTTTACGCGATAGCCTGGCCAAGTCAGCGGTCACGCGACCCTCTGGGCCACATCAGCGGTCACGCAATCGCAAGCCCGTCACAGCGTGGCCAGCACAAAATGGGCGGGTGCGGGGAAGCTCACCCTGCCATCGGGTGCGGCGAACTGGGCAAACTCCTGCCGCGCCGCGGCGAGCAGCCGGTCATTGCCCGCCGCATCGATCATATCGGCCAGCGTCCAGCCCCGCACATCGGTGTGCACCCAGGCCTCGATCGAGGCAAAGCGGGCGGTGCCGGGCATCGTCTCGATGCGGGCCGCCCCCAGCCCGGCCTCATCCAGCAGCGCGGCCAGCGCGTCGGTCTCGCCCAGGCAAAAGGGCGCGCGCATGGCATCGGCGGCCTCCGGCCCGAACAGCCGCTCGAGCAGGGCGATCATCCGCGCATAGCCCGGCGAGGCATCGGGCGCATCCCAGACGGCCAGCGCCACCCGCCCGCCGGGCCGGGTCACCCGGACCATTTCGCGCAGCGCCGCCACGCGATCCTCAAAGAACATCAGCCCGAACTGGCAAAGTGCCGCATAGACGCTGGCATCGGGCAGGGGCAGCGCCTCGGCCGCCCCCTCCCGCCAGTCGATCTGCGGTGCGGCCTTGCGCGCCTCGGCCAGCATGCCGGGATTGAGGTCGACCCCGGTGACCTCGGCGCCCAGCCCGGCCGCTGCCCGCGCCGCGGCGCCGGTGCCGCAGGCGACATCCAGCACCTGCATGCCGGGGGCAACCTGCGCGGCCGCGCAAAGCGGCCCGGCGAACTGGCCGAACAGGGCCGGAACGAAGAAAGCTTCATAAACCTCGGCCGCAGACCGGGCCACCTGGCCGCGCGCGGCGTCTGACATCTCGCTCATCCCACCTCTCCCGAAAGCTCAGGGGCGGGAAGGAGAGCACGAATCACCGGGACCCGGCCAGCATCCGCATGCGAGAGGACTGCGCCAACTCTGCCTGGGACGGACAAGGCTGTGTTGACGCCGCCGACCTTGATGCACCCGCGCGCTACGCAGTTGCACGGTCTGCTCCGAACCAACCGGGAAGGGGCGTCTGCGCAGCACGAGCATCATTGCTCGATCGACGCGCTGGTCGGTCGCATGATCAATGAAGGGCACGCAGCGCCCGAGACCAAGGGCACGCTCACCCCGATCGCCCAAGCAATCGGGGAAGCGCAGGCGCTCGACGACATCCGCGACCTGCTGGTGCGCTTTGCCGATGAAGCGCCGGACGAAGCGCTACGCGATCTGATCGCCCGGTTGATTTATGCGGCCCGGCTGGCGGGGGAGACCGGGCTGAGTGTCAACCATCGCTAGAGACGTCGCGGCGTTGCCTTGCAGCTTCAACACGGTGAGGCATCTCAAAGACGTAGCGGAGAAACAAGTGGGTAAATTCGCGGATGTCAGCGGTCTCACTCGCACTGGGTTCTTCGTTCTCGCCATGCGCGGATTCGTTACCGAACAAACGAATTGCATGAGCCCATTCAATCATCGACGGAGGCAGGGTCGCATTGCCCTCGAGCTGGCAAATCATGCGGTACAGATTGCCGCTCGCATCTGGATTTATGTGTCGGATCGCGCGTTCCAGGGCGCGTCGCAGTTGGATGGCCGCCGAGCTGTAGATGCCAATCTCAAAGCCACGTTCAGCCTCTCGAAAAGCGCTCTTAACGTTCTCGGGCAAGTTCCTGATGTTTACCTCGGGCTCAGGTTCGGGGACCGCAAGGCGAACGTCGAAGGCCGAAAGGCTATTGAGAGGGTCTTCTACTCCAGAGCGAACCTTCTCCAATTGAAAAAGCACAGGCGTTGTACAGACACCACAAAAAGCGACCGCGATCGGAAAAGCAAGAGGGGAATTAACTTCTTTTCCATCGAGTGTTCGCCTGACGATTGGTTGTATAGATGCAGTCTGAAACCCAGCTTGTCGTGCCCCGCAGTGTGGGCAATCGTGCAGAATCGTCTTGTGCAACGAGTATCTCCTTGAGGGGCCAAATCTCAGAGAGTGAAAGGGCGAATTGATTGACGGTCAAGCTTGAGCCGATCTCGCCATCCGAAGCGATCGACTTTTTTCGCTCCAAGGGTCTGACGCCAGAACTGAACCGTTTCGACTGGCGCGACCATTGGCGCCAGGAGCATGCGCGGACCTTTGTCGTGGCCAAGGCAATGCGCGATGATGTGCTCAAGGCCATCCGTTCGGAGGTCGATCGCGCGATCGCCGAGGGCCGGACGCTCGATCAATTCCGCAGGGATCTTCAACCCAAGCTGGAGGCCTTTGGCTGGTGGGGCCGCCAGTTGGAGACCGATCCACTCACCGGTGAAACGCGGGAGGTGCAGCTTGGCTCGCCGTCACGTCTTCGCACCATATTCGACACGAATATGCGCACATCGCTCGC
>JBCBKN010000235.1:0-7388 GCA_038521775.1 Pseudomonadota bacterium
AGCACACGCTCGATCAGGCAAAGCTTGCGCCAGATGGTCGATTTGTCGGTCGGCGGGCGCGAGATGCGCACGGCAACGTCATAGCCTGCGCCGACAATGTCGAGAAACTCATCCGACAGCACCGCCTGGATGTCGATGCTTGGATGCGCCGCGCGGAACTGCGCCAGCAGCGATGGCAGCACGCGAAGGCCGAAGGACATCGGCGCTGTCAGCCGGATCCGGCCCGACGCGGGCGCGCCCCCCGCCGAAATCTCGGCCGTGGTGCGGTCGATCTCCTCCAGGATCGGGGTCATGCGCAGCGCATAGACCTCGCCCGCCGCGGTCAGCGACACGCTGCGCGTTGTGCGCAGCAAAAGCTGCACGCCCAGCCCCCGCTCAAGCGCGGCGACCGCCCGGGTGACGCTGGTCGGCGTGCTGCCCATCTGGCGGGCCGCGCCGGCAAAGCTGCCGCAGCGCACGACCTGCAGAAAGGTCCGGATGGATTTCAGATCGTTCATGGCCCGACTGTTGCAGCGTCCGCAATAGACCCTTGCGCGCCATCGCCGTTCACACCGGATCCGGGCGGGCCATATCCAGCCGCAAGATCAGCGTCGACCGGCCGCGCCGCGCGAACGCTGACCGGGGCAAGGAGACGGAGAGACCAGCCAGACATATCGGAGCCGCGTCGCGTCGCGCAGAGGCGCGTCGAGCGGCCCCCCGCTTGGATCGACGCACGAACCGCCGCCAGGCCCGTCGCGAGCACCGTCACCTGGGCGCTGTCCCGGCTTTGACGCCCGGATTTACCAACGCTGCAAGAGGAAAACCGCATGTCAACCAAACTTGAAGTTCTGACCCCGCAGAACAGCCAGCTCATCTTCATCGATCACCAGCCACAGATGGCCTTCGGTGTCCAGTCGATCGACCGCCAGGCGCTGAAGAACAACACCGTGGCACTGGCCAAATCGGCGAAGGTCTTCGACATTCCCACCACCATCACCACGGTCGAGACGGAGGCCTTTTCCGGCCACACCTATCCCGAATTGCTGGCGGTGTTTCCCCAGGCGCCGATCCTGGAGCGGACCTCGATGAATTCCTGGGACGACCAGAAGGTGCGCGATGCGCTGGCCAAGGCGGGCCGCAAAAAGGTCATCGTTTCGGGGCTTTGGACCGAAGTGTGCAACACGACCTTCGCGCTCTCGGCAATGCTGGAGGGCGGCTATGAGATCTACATGGTCGCCGATGCCTCGGGCGGCACGTCGATGGAGGCCCACACCTATGCGATGGACCGGATGGTCCAGGCCGGGGTCGTGCCGATGACCTGGCAGCAGGTGCTGCTCGAGTGGCAGCGCGATTGGGCCCGCCGCGACAGCTATGATGCTGTGATGGACATCGTGCGCGAGCATTCCGGCGCCTATGGCATGGGCGTCGATTACGCCTACACCATGGTCCACAAGGCGCCCGAGCGCGTCGAGCACGGGCCCCGTGTCGACCCTGTCGCCGCCGCCTAGCCCTGCCCCGTCTCGCGCCGCAACGCTTCGGCCCGCCGGAATGCCCGCGGGGCGAGACCCACCTCCTTTCGGAACATGGTTGAAAAATGCGCATGGTCGGCAAAGCCGCATTCCAAAGCGATCTCGGTGATGGTCAGCCCGGTCCGACCCAAAAGATCGCGTGCCCGCGCCAAGCGCCGGGCGAGGATGTAGCGCCCGGGGCTCTCGCCAAAGCTCGCCGCAAAGGCCCGGCTGAAATGCGCGCGACTGAGGGCTGCGGTTTCGGCCAGATCGGTGACCCTGATCGGCCCGTCCAGATGGCGCTCGATCTCCTGGGCGAGCCTTTTGGCCATGGCCGGGGCCAGCCGCTCGCCGCTTTTGCCGTCGGGCTCGGGCGTCACCAGGCCGGTGGTCACGAACCGGGTCGCCATCGCCTCGCAAATCGCTGCGAGATAGCGCTCGGCCACGCTCGTATCCTCGATCATCGCGCGGCGGATCTCTCCGGCAAGGGCGGCGAGGGCCGGATCGGCCTTCAGCACCGTGTGGCGCGCCGACCAGCCCCCGGGCGTCGCGGCGGCATCGGCAATGGGCGCGAAGCGATCCTGCGGAACCGCGACGGACAGAAAGGCATGGGGCGCGTTCGGGGCGATGCGCACCCGCATGCCCGGAGGCAAGAGGCAGGCCGCACCGCGGGTCAGCTGGCCATCGGAAAGCGGCGCGTCGCCAAAGGCATTGCGCATCGTCACGCCGGTATAGGAGTAGATCAGCACCCATTGCGGCACCTTGTAGTGGATCTGATAGCCGATCGGCTCGTGGACATGGACCTCCATGCGTTCGGCCGGCCGCATCACGCCCCAGCGCGGGAACCGGTCCAGGGCCGGCCCGTCCAGCCTGACATTGCGGTCGGGCGCGATGGCCGCGACGGGGCCGGGGGACGCGCGCATATTCACCGCACAAACCCCAAAATTCTGAGCGGATCTTGGAAGTTTCCGGCCGAGGCGCCGCATAGCTTCCCCCGCGAAAGTGCCGCGCGCGGCGCTCTCATCCCCCCGATGCAGATGCAAGGAAACATGCGATGACCAATCTTCGTGAGATGCTGACCCCCGACAATTGTGCGCTGGCGCTGATCGATTTCCAGCCCGCCATGTATCAGGGCGTGCAAAGCCATGACCGGCTGGCGGTGATGCACAATGTCCAGGCGCTGGCCCGCGCGGCCAAAGTGTTCGGCCTGCCCACCGTGCTGACCACCGTGGCCAAGGACAGCTTTTCTGGCCCCTTCATGGAGGAGGTGACCGAGCTTTTCCCCGACCATTCGATCATCGACCGCACCTCGATCAACTCCTGGCTCGACGCGGATTTCCAGGCCGCGATCAAGGCGACCGGGCGCAAGAAGATCATCCTGGCGGGGCTGTGGACCTGCGCCTGTGTCTCCTTCCCGACCTTCGACATGCTTGAGGCGGGCTATGAGATCTATGTGCCCACCGATGCCTGCGGTGACACCAGCCCGGAGGCGCATGAGCGCGCGGTCGCCCGGCTGGAAATGGCCGGGGCGGTGCCGATGACCGCGCTGCAGACGGTTTTTGAGCTGCAGCAGGATTGGGCCCGCGGCGAAACCTATGATGGGGTGATGGACATCCTTTACCGCCACTCGCCCTACGGCATCCAGGTGCATTTCTCGAAATGGGCGCTTGGCCCGGATGCCTCGGAGGCCGGCGCTGCAGCCTGAGCCACAGGATCACCGGCCGGGGCCCCGATGCGGCCCCGCCTCCCCCTTCAACCTTTGACAGGAGAGCGAGCGATGCAGCTCACACGGCGTGAGACTTTGGTTTTGGCAAGCGCTGCGGCGATGGCACCGGCGTTGGGCCTGGCCCAATCGGGCCCCGCGGATCTGGTGCTCGTCAATGGCCGGATCACCACGATGGATCCCGCACAGCCCGAGGCCAGCGCGCTGGCGCTGCGCGACGGGGTGTTTGTCGCGGTGGGCTCGGAGGCGCAGATGCAGGGGTTGATCGGCCCCTTCACCCAGGTCATCGATGCGCGGGGGCAGCGGGTGATCCCGGGGCTCAATGACAGCCACACCCATGCGATCCGCGGCGCGGTGAACTACAATCTGGAGGTCCGCTGGGACGGGGTCGACAGCCTGGAAGAGGCGCTGCATCTCTTGCGCGTTCAGGCCGAGCGCACGCCCGAGGGCCAGTTCATCCGCGTCGCCGGCGGATTTTCGGAGTTTCAGTTCAAGGAAAAGCGCCTGCCCACAGTGGCCGAGCTCGATGCCGTGGCGCCCGACCATCCGGTGCTGATCCACCATCTTTACAAGCTCACGCTGCTCAACAGCCGGGCGGTGGCCTATTTCGGCTATGACAGTCCCGGCCATCCGACCTATCCCGGCGGGATCATCGAAAAGGATGCCGGCGGCAACGCCACGGGCCGGGTGCTGGCCGCGCCATCCGGGCTGGTGATGTACAAGACCCTCTCGGCCGCGCCGAAGCTTTCGATCCGCGATCAGATCAACTCCTCGCTGCACTATTTCAACGAGCTCAACGGGTTGGGGATCACCTCGGTCTCCGATGCCGGCGGCGGCGGCATGGAGTTTCCCGATGCCGATCCCTACCGCGTTATCCGCTGGCTGCATGGCCGCGATCTCCTGACCACGCGCATCGGCTATCACTCCTTTCCGCAAAACAAGGGCCAGGAGCTTGCCGATTATCAGCGCTGGACCGCCGAGACCCGCGCCGGCCAGGGCGATGACAGGCTCAAATTCGTCGGGGCGGGCGAGAACCTGGCCTGGGCCTCCTATGATTATGAGATCTTTGCCGATGCCCGGCCCGACATCGACACGGGCGCGGAGGACTATCAGCGCCAGATCATGACCCTTTTGGGCGAGCAGGGCTGGCCCTTTCGCCAGCATGTCACCTATGAGGAAACCGGCGATCGGCTGCTGCCGGTCTATGAGGATGTGGCCAGGGGCGCCGGGCTGACCCCGGGCTGGTTCATCGACCATGTCGAGACCTTCAGCCCCCGCAATCTGGAGCGGATCGCGGCCCTGGGCGGGGGCATCGCGCTGCAAAACCGCATTCAGTTCCAGGCCGAGGATTTCATCGCTAATTACGGCACCGAGGCGCTGAAGATGACGCCCAATTTCCGCGCCATTCTCGATCTGGGCGTGCCGGTGGGCGGCGGCACCGATGCCACGCGGGTGACCTCCTTCAACCCCTGGTATTCGATCCAATGGATGACCACCGGGCTCAGCCGCGGCGGGCTGGCCATGTATGACGATGCCAATCTTCTCAGCCGGGAGGAGGCGCTGCGGGTCTGGACCACCGGCTCGGCCTGGTTCACCGGCGATGCCGGGCGCAAGGGGGCGATCACCCCGGGCCAGCTGGCCGATTTCACCCTGCTCGACCGCGATTATTTCACCGTGACCGATGCCGAGATTGCCAGGCTGCGCGCGGATCTGACCGTGATGGGCGGCCGGGTTGTGTATGCGGCCGGCGCCTTTGCGCATCATGATTTGCAGCATATCCCGCCGGTCAGCCCCGATTGGTCGCCGGTGATCCTGCAATCGACCGATCGTTGAGGAGGCACCGATGACCGATCTCATTCTCCACAACGGTCGGATCGCGACGATGGACCCCGACCGGCCCCAGGCCAGCGCGGTGGCCATCACGGCAGACCGCTTCACCGCCCTGGGCAGCGATGCCGAGATCATGGCCAGTGCGGGGCCAGAGACCCGGGTGATCGATCTGGGGGGGCAGACCGTCATCCCCGGGCTGATCGACAGCCACACCCATATCATCCGCCAAGGCAACAATTTTGCCATGGAGCTGCGCTGGGATCATGTGCCCTCGCTCGCCGATGGGCTGGCAATGGTGAAGGCCCAGGCGCAGCGTACACCGGCCGGGCAATGGATCCGCGTTGTGGGTGGCTGGTCGGCCGATCAATTTGCCGAGCGGCGCCTGCCCACGATCGATGAGATCAACGCGGTTGCGCCCGAGGTGCCGGTCTATGTGCTGCATCTTTACGATCGCTGCTGGCTCAACCAGGCGGCCTTGCGGGCGCTCGGGATCGACAAGCATTTCTACGAGCCCTTCGTCTCGGGCCGGTTGGAGCGCGACGATGCCGGCAATCCCACCGGGCTCGCGCTCGCGCGGCCCAACGCCCAGCCGCTTTATGCGCTGCTCGACATGGCGCCGAAGCTCGATTTCGAGCAGCAGATCACCTCGACCAAGCATTACTTCCGAGCGCTGAACGGGCTGGGGCTGACCTCCGCGCTCGATTGTGCGGGCGGGTTTCTGAACTATCCCGACGATTATGGCGTGATCACCGAGCTCAACCGGCGCGGCGAGCAGACCGTGCGCATCGGCTATCAGCTTTTTGCCCAGCGCCCGGTTTTCGAGCTCGATGATTTCAAGCGCTGGCATGACATCGTGAAGCCCGATCAGGGCGATGCCTTCCTCAAATGCGTGGGCGCGGGCGAGATGCTGGTCGCCTCGGCCTATGATTTTGAGGATTTCTCCTATCCGCGCCCGGAGCTTGCCAAGCGGATGGAGGGCGATCTGCGGCCCGTGCTGGAGTTTTTGCTCGAGAACCGCTGGCCGATCCGCTTTCACTGCACCTATGAGGAGAGCGCGCATCGCCTGCTTGCGGTGCTGGAGGAGGTCGGCCGCGACAAGGGGCTTGAGGAGCTCAACTGGATCTTCGATCATGGCGAGACGATCACCCCGGCGACCATGGAGTGGGTGGCGCGGCTGGGCGGCGGGATCTCCTATCAGAACCGCATTGCCTTTCAGGCCAGCGCCTATCGCGACCGCTATGGCGAGGCCGCCCTGCGCGACGTCATGCCGGTGCGCAAGATGATGGCCTCGGGCGTGCCGCTGGCCGCCGGCACCGATGCGACGCGCGTCAGCTCGTATAACCCCTGGCTTGCCATCCATTGGGCGGTGTCGGGCAAGGGGCGCGGCGGCGATATCATCTGGGCCGAGGAGAGCCGGCTGAGCCGCGAGGAGGCGCTGCGCCATTGGACCGCCGCGGGCGCCTGGTTCAGCCGCGAGGCCGGCGTGAAAGGCCAGATCAAGCCGGGGCAGCTGGCCGATCTGGCGGTGCTCGACCGCGACTATTTCGCCGTGGCCGAAGACCAGATTGCCGACATCACCGCCGATCTGACCCTGGTGGGTGGCAAGATCGCCCATGCCAAGGCCGGCTTTGCCGCCCATGCCCCGGCGCCGCTGGGCGAACTGCCCGACTGGTCGCCTGTGCCGATCTTCGGCGCACCGGGTGCTGCCGCATCGGCGGCCTGAGCCGAGATCCCGAAAGTGAGGGACCGACTGTGAGGGAGATCAGAATGGACTGGAAACCGTTCGCCATATCGCTGGTCATCGGCCTGCTGGTCGGGGGGCTTTACGCCCTCCTCAACACACGCTCGCCTGCACCGCCGATCATCGCGCTGCTGGGCCTGCTCGGCATGCTGTTGGGAGAAACCGTCGTCTCCTGGGCCAAGAACCGGATGACGGCCCAGGCCGCCGCCGCAGATTGCCTGCATTCAAAGAGCTTTGCCCAGCTGCCGGCCGAGCGGGCAGACAGCGCCCCATGACCCGCTTTGCTGCCTTTGCCGCCTTGCGGGTGCCGGCGCGCCCTGCCCGGGCCCATAGACGGGGCGCGGATCGTCACGCGCGATCGCAACGCCCCCACGCCCCAAGCGATCCTGCGACCCGGCCTGCGGGGCGCGGGTCTGTCGAGACTGGATGAGGTCGAGTGATGCCACAGAACTCCCCCGCCGCAGACCCGACGCCGCCTGGAAGGGCGGCTCGGTCATGAGCGCGCCCTCCGCCGAACCGGCGAAACCGGCAGCGTCACAGGCAGCGCCCTCGGCCCTCGCGCCGCTCGGTCGCCGGGCCTTTGCCATCCTTTGGCTTGCGACCGTGG
>JBCBKN010000236.1:0-7372 GCA_038521775.1 Pseudomonadota bacterium
CCGACGGGCCGGTCAGCAGCACCGTGATCCGCGCCTTGGCCGCACGCTCGGCCTCGGCCACCGCCATTTGCATGCTGGGTGCCGTGGCGATGAGCCCGGCAAAGCCGCGCGCATCTGATGCCCGACCAGCCTTGGCCAGACCCGCTTTTGCCAGACCCGCCTTGGCCGGCCCAGCCTGCGCAGCGGCCGGGTTTGTGCTGGGGCTTGTGCCCGCGGTTGTGCCGGGCATTCCCGCTTGCCGGGTCGTGCGGTCGCTTGCCCCGGAATTTAGATCAGGCGCGGCCAGCATTGCCTCGAAGGCCCGTACAATCGCCGCTGGCTGGGCGCCGGGATGGTCGGGCAGAACCAGCCAGGCCGTGGCCCCGGCCTGACCTGCGGCAAAGCCCTGCGCCGCCCGATCCTGCGTCAGCAGGGCCAGAACCGGCGCGTCGGGTGCACCGGGCAGGGGCGCTGCGGGGCCCTGCTCCGCCTGGCGCTGGTTCTCCTCGCCCTGACCCGTTGCGCTTTCGCCCGTTGCGCCCTGGCCCGTTGCGCCCTGGCCCGTTGCGTCTTCGCCCGTCGCGCCCATCAGAACCACGGCCGCGGCCGGTGCCGGACCGGTGCCAGGACGCTCCAGAACCTGCCACCCCAGCTCGCCAAGGCGCGCGCCGACCGCGCCCCGGCGCACCGGATCCTGGTCCACAATCAACACATGCGGCACGGCACCACCCATCCTTTTGCACACCCTCTGGCACGGCTGCCCCGGCCCGGCCCGCATCGCGCGCCTGGTTCGGAGCGCCTCTGCGATCGCACACGCCCAGGATGTTGCGGCAGAATGCGTAAATCTTGGGTTGTCGCACCTGGGATAAATCGCGCGGACTGTTGTGATTGTGATACGCTTGAGTGAAACCACGCGTGACCGAGTTTGCTGCAGGGCCGCACGCTTGAGAATCCTGCATCCTTGTGTCAGACGTTTAGGAAAGCCGAGCTGGGTTCGCCTGGCGCTTAACGATGAAGGCAGCGATGCGCGTTGCCGGATCTGAAGGACGGAGAGAGGGATGAAAGCGATTTCCCGCATGATGATGGCAGGTGCCGCGCTGGCCCTGGCTGGCTGCAGCGCTCTGCCGGGCGCCAATCTCGGCGGCACCTTTACCGCTGAGGAGTATCTCGGCACGTCGATCGATGGTGGCGACTTCAACTCGGCCCTGTCGCGCGAGTACCAGGCGCTGGCCGTCCGCTCGGCGACCAAGGAAGTCAACTGGATGGACGCCACGGCCTATGTCGAGAAGTCCAAGCTGGCCGCGACAGGTGCTGCCTCGCCCTGGACCGATGCTGAGCTTGGCGTCGTGGCCGAGCCGGGCCTGATGGATGAGGTTCTCTCCACCGTCGCCGCGAACCAGGATGTCCGCCCGGCCGAATGCGCCAAGGCGGTGGCGATGTGGGACCAGTATCTTGAATCGCTGACCCTGACCTCGGGCGCCTGCATCGACAGCGACGATGCGCTGGCCATGCTGCAGGACGCGCTGGCCGCCTGCCGCGGCACCATCGGCGACTTCGTCGTCTTTTTCGGCTTTGGCCGCAGCGATCTGACCGCTGCGGGCAGCGCCGTGATCGATGAGGTGATCGAAGCGCTCAAAGGCTACAGCGCGCCGCTGGTCTCGGTCGTCGGCCACACCGACACCGTCGACACGGTTGCCTTCAACCAGCGCCTGTCCGAGCGTCGCGCGACCACCGTCGCCAACGCCATCCTGGCGCGCAGCTCGGCCGAAGGCATGACCCCGCCGACCGTCACCACCGCCGGCCGCTCCGAGCTCGACCTCGCCGTGCCGACCGCCGACAATGTGCGCGAAGCGCGCAACCGTCGCGCGACGATCGCGATCTCGCAGTAAGCGTGCGCCCGGCCGGGCGACCGGCCACAGATCTCGCCGCCTCGCGCACCTCGCGCGGGGCGGTTTCCATTTGCGCCGGACCGGGCGCGATGCGGCGTCGCGGCCCGGGGCCACCCGAAACGCAGACCGTGCAATTCAGCACCCGCATGCCTATATTCCGCGCATGGCACAGAACCGACTCACCGCGCTGGCGCTGGCCGCATTATGTGCAGCGCCGCTTATGACGATGTCGACCTCCCCCGCCGCGGCGCAGGACCGCGATCGCGGCACGTTGGAGGAGCTGGGGCGCGAGACCGACCGACTGCTGCGCGATTTGATGCGCGAAATGGCCCCGGCGCTGCGCGAGCTCGAAGATCAGCTTCGCGCGTTCGATCTGTATGAGCCGCCCGAGATCCTGCCCAATGGCGACATCATCATCCGCCGCAAGCGTCCCTTGGAGGCGCGTCCGAACCGCGAAGCGCGCCCTGAGCCGAGGCGCGACGTGGAACCCGAGGTGGGGCCGCGCCAGGACGACAGGCGGGAGACCCGGCCGCGGCGGGAGACCCCGCGCGACGCGCCGCCGGGCCACAAACGCCAGGGCGGAACCGACGAGTCGCTGACCGAAACCTGACCCTCAAACATCGAGATCCTTGCCCAATGATGACCGCCGATCCGCGCGCGACGTCCGCCTGCCCGCTTTGTGAAACCGCCGATATGTCGAGCGGCGCCGGGGGCGCGCCCGAGCTTGGGCCCCTGCCGGAATGGCGGCTGGAAGATCTCTATGCCGGCGAGCAGGACCCCGCGCTGACGGCCGATCTCGACTGGCTTGCCAGCGAGGTGGCGGGTTTTGCGACCGCCTATGAGGGCAAGCTTGCCACGCTGACCGGCGCTGCCATGGCCGAATGCATCGTTCGGTATGAGGCGATCAGCGGCAAGATCGGGCGCATCATGTCCTATGCCGGGCTGCGCCATGCCCAGAACACCACCGATGCCGGGCGGGCCAAGTTCCTGACCGATATGCAGACCCGCATCACCGACATCACCACGCCGCTGGTCTTCTTCACGCTGGAGCTCAACCGGCTGCCCGAGGCGACCATTGCCGGCTGGCACGACCAAAGCCCCGCCTTCGCCCGCTATGCGCCCTGGATGCGGCGGCTGCGGGCCTTTGCGCCCTATCAGCTTTCCGATGAGCTCGAAAAGTTCCTCCATGACCAGTCCGTCGTTGGCAGCGCGGCCTGGAACCGCCTGTTCGACGAGACCATGGCCGGGCTTGTCTTTGACGTGGAGGGCGAAGCGCTGCCGCTCGAAGCGACGCTGAACCTGCTGACCGACACCGACCGTGCGCGGCGCGAGGCGGGGGCACGGGCGCTGATCGCGGTCTTTTCCGAGCGGATGCCGCTTTTCGCCCGCATCACCAACACGCTGGCCAAGGAAAAGGAGATCGAGGATCGGTGGCGCGCAATGCCCACCCCGCAGACCGGGCGGCATCTCTCCAATGATGTCGAGCCCGAGGTCGTGCAGGCGCTGCGCGACGCGGTGGTTGCGGCCTATCCGAAGCTTTCGCACCGCTATTATGCGCTGAAGGCCCGCTGGCTGGGTCTGGAGAGCCTGGAGATCTGGGACCGGAACGCGCCGCTGCCCGACCACACCCCGCCGGTCTATGATTGGGCCGCCGCGCGCGAGACGGTGATGTCGGCCTATGCGGGGTTCGCGCCCCGGATGGCCGAGATTGCGCAGCCCTTCTTTGACAAGGGCTGGATCGACGCGGCCGTGACACCGGGCAAATCGCCCGGCGCCTTTGCCCACCCGACGGTGACCGACGCGCACCCTTTCATCCTGCTCAACTATCTGGGCAAGCCGCGCGATGTGATGACGCTGGCGCATGAGCTGGGCCATGGCGTGCATCAGGTGCTTGCGGCGGGGCAGGGAGAACTGTTGTCCGGCACGCCGCTGACCCTGGCCGAGACGGCCAGCGTGTTTGGCGAGATGCTCACCTTCAAGGCGCTGCTCGCCAAGGCCGAGAGCCCGGAGGCGCGCAAGATGCTTCTGGCCGGCAAGGTCGAGGACATGATCAACACTGTGGTCCGCCAGATCGCCTTTTACGATTTCGAATGCCGCGTGCATGCCGCCCGGCGCGAGGGCGAGCTGACGCCCGACCAGATCAATGCGATCTGGATGGAGGTGCAGAGGGAGAGCCTGGGCCCGGCCTTTTCCTATGTCGAGGGGTATGAAACGTTCTGGGCCTATATCCCGCATTTCATCCACTCGCCCTTTTATGTCTATGCCTATGCGTTTGGCGATGGCTTGGTGAATGCGCTTTATGCGGTCTATGAGGCCGGCACGCCGGGCTTTGAGGACAAGTATTTCGACATGCTCTCGGCCGGCGGGTCCAAGCACCACAAGGACCTGCTTGCCCCCTTCGGGCTCGATGCCTCGGACCCGGCGTTTTGGGACAAGGGGCTGTCGCTGATCGCAAGCATGATCGACGAGCTGGAGAGCATGGAGGGCTGAGCCGCGCCCGGCTTGAGAGCGGGCGTCCAGCCCGAAGCCGTCACGCGCAAACGCGCCCAATCATGGGCGCGCGCTGGCTCTGAGGTCTGGCTGGTGGCGGCGGTAAGTCCAGGCTGGTGCCAGTTAAGGCTGGCGTCAGTTCAGACTGGTGTCAGTCAGTTCAGGCTGGGCACCATGCCCCGCTCGACGGCCAGTTCGCGCATCTTCTTTTGCAGCTTTTCAAAGGCGCGCACCTCGATCTGGCGGATCCGCTCACGGCTGACGCTGTAGACCGCCGAGAGATCCTCCAGGGTCACCGGCTCGTCCTTGAGCTTGCGCTCGCTCAGAATGTGCCGCTCACGCTCATTGAGCGTGGCCAGCGCCTCGAGCAAAAGCTCACGGCGGCTCGACAGCTCATCCTGCTCGGCATAGGCGGCGGCCTGGTCTGCGTCCTCGTCGGCCAGCCAGTCCTGCCATTCGGCCGTGCCCTCGCCATCGGTCTTGAGCGGCGCGTTGAGCGAGGCGTCCGACCCGGTGAGGCGGCGGTTCATCGAGACCACCTCATCATGCGTGACGCCCAGATCATGGGCGATTTTCTCGACATGCTCGGGCCGCAGATCGCCCTCCTCCAGCGCGCCGATGCGGTTCTTGGCCTTGCGCAGGTTGAAGAAGAGCTTCTTTTGCGCCGCCGTGGTGCCCATTTTCACCAGGCTCCAGGAGCGCAGGATGTATTCCTGGATCGCAGCCCGGATCCACCACATCGCATAGGTTGCGAGCCGGAAACCCTTTTCGGGATCAAAGCGCTTGACCGCCTGCATGAGCCCCACATTCGCCTCGGAAATCACCTCGGCCGTGGGCAGGCCATAGCCGCGATAGCCCATGGCGATCTTTGCAGCCAGACGCAGATGCGAGGTCACCAGCCGATGCGCGGCCTCGCGATCCTCGCGGTCCGCCCAGGCCGTGGCCAGCATGTACTCCTCATCCGGCTCCAGCATCGGAAACTTCCGGATCTCCGACAGATACCGGCTGAGCCCCTGCTCGGGCGACGGCGCTGGAAGAGATGCGTAGCTTGCCATGATCGAAGCTCCCTCCTGGACGGTTCGACGCGGAACGTAAGTCTCCACCCAACGGCAAACAAGGTTACCGCCGGATTAACCAGTTTACGTCGCGCCGACGTGATTCCGCCGTAATGTCACAAGAAGATGAAGGAGTGTTTCAGGCAGCGGTGCCTCGAACCGCATCATTTGACCCGTTCTGGGATGCACAAAGCCCAGTTCCGCGGCATGCAGCGCCTGATGCGCAAGGCCGCGCGCCGCCTCGGGCAATCCGGCCTCGCCGCGCCCGCGCCCATAGACCGGATCGCCGATCAGCGGATGACCCAGATGCGCAAGATGCACGCGGATCTGATGCGTGCGCCCGGTTTCCAGCCGACATTCCAGCCGGGCTGTGCGTGCAAAAGCCTCGGCCACGCGAAAATGGGTGACGGCATGACGGCCGCCCGCACGCACCGCCATGCGTTTGCGATCGGCCGGGTGCCGTGCAATGGGCGCCTTCAGGGTCAGCCAGGGCGGCGCGGCCGAGACCCCGGGCAGGCCCATCAGCCGCGGGTCGCCCGGCCCCGGCACACCATGGCAGACGGCAACGTAGCTGCGCTCGATGTCATGGGCGGCGAACCGGGCGGCCAGCCCCTGATGGGCGCGATCGGTCTTGGCCACGACCAGCAGGCCCGACGTGTCCTTGTCGATGCGGTGCACGATGCCCGGTCGCACCGTGCCGCCAATGCCCGAAAGGCCGTCGCCGCAATGGGCCAGAAGCGCGTTGACCAATGTGCCCGACGGGGCGCCCGGCGCCGGATGCACCACCATCCCGGCCGGTTTGTTCACAACGATGAGATCGGCATCCTCATGAACGATGTCGAGGGGGATCGCCTCGGCCACCGGCGCGGCCGGTTCCGGCTCGGGCAGACCCAAGGTCCAGATCTGGCCGGGCTTGACTTTCGCCCCCGGCTCCGTGACCACCGCACCGCTCGGTCCGCGCACCGCACCGGCCTCGATCAGCGCCTGAAGGCGGGAGCGCGAGAGGGCAAGCTCCTCTGGCGCGGCTGCGGCAAGGGCCTTGTCGAGCCGGGCGCCGCACCCATCGGGCAGGGTGAGATGGAGTACGGCCGACATGGTTCAAGACCCGCTGGAGGATCTGCCGGAGCCCAGGCAGCTGCGGCTGTTGCGCCGGCTGATCACTCTGCTCATCGTGGTGCTCATCGTTGGGGTCATAACCATCGTTGGGCTGCTTGTCATCCGGCTGGCCCAGACACCCCGTGCAGTGACGCTGGAACTGCCCGAGAGCGTCGATGTCCCGCAAAATGAAGTTGTAGAGGCGGTGACAGTCGCAAAAGCTTGGATTATCGTCGTCACAAGGTCCAACACCGGCGCCGTGCGGGCAAGGCTGTTTGATGCCCAGACCGGACGGCTGCAGGATGTCGTGGCGATCGGGAATTGAGACCGGCCGTGCGCCGTTCATGGCTTGACCCGGGAGGCCGCTGTCCCAGAGTGGAGGGACTGTAAAGGTGTATCGGCGCTTGGGGGAGCGGCGGTCAGGGGAGAGGTAATACCCATGCTTTCCGAGCTCAAACCGGAAAACATGTTGCCTGCGCGGCTGCGGCGCGCGCATTTGCATCGGGACGCGCATGCCGAAGGAAGCGAGCCCTGGCAGCGTGTGGCCTGGTACAGCTCGCTTGCCATGGTCGATCCGGAAAGCGCCATTGCCGGGCTGGAGGCGGAGCTCGACGCGCGCCCGGCCAATGCCGCGGCGCTGTACAGTCTTCTTGACCTCTATATCTCGCATCGCGAGCCGCGCGACATCGACGGGCTGTGCGCGCGGATCGATGCCCAGGACCGCCGCCCGCCCTTTTGGGTACACCGTTTCGTTGAGGTCTGGCAGACAGGGCGCATCTCGATGGACACGGTGGAACTGGCGCTCGATCATCGGGCGGTTCAGCCGGTCGTGCTGCGCGGGTTTGCGCATGCGCAATATGAAAG
>JBCBKN010000237.1:0-7324 GCA_038521775.1 Pseudomonadota bacterium
CCGGCGTACGCGAGTCGAGGGTCGAGTTGGAGCGGATCCGGAGCCTGTACATCGCCAACGAGAGGTTGATCGCCGACGCCAAGGCGAAGATCGTGGAGCTGGAGCAAGGCTGGTGGCAGGTCTTCACCGCCGGGCCGGCGGCAGAAGACGGGACGCCGCCACAGCCGGACATTCTTGCCCAGCTGGCCGAGAACGCCCCCCCGGCGATCCTGCTTCTCTTCCTGCTCTCGACCCTTTCGGCGCTCTATCGCTACAATCTGCGCATGGCGGGGTTTTATCACGGCCGGGCCGACGCGCTTGAACTCGTCACGGCCGAGGCGCAGGTCGATCCCGAACGGCTCGAAGCCTATGCCCGCGCGCTTGGCGCCGACGGGGTGGATTTCCGCGGCACCAAGACGCCGTCCGATCAGGCTGGCGAGATGGCCTCGGCGATCATCCAGCGCTTCGGCCCGAAGGACAAAAACTAGGCGTCAGAAAAGCTTGCCGATCCCGCCAAGCAGCCCCTTGGCATCGCCCAGACCGTCCATCAGCTGACCGCCCGTGGAGATCTTGTCGAGAAGCTGCGGCAGCGCGTCGGACAGCGCATTGGCCGCGCTGTCGGGCTCGACCCCGACATCGCTGGCGAATTTCGACAGCTTGTCCTGACCCAGAAGCTCGGTCACCTGGGTCGCGTCCATCGGCTCGTTCGCACCATCGCCCAGAAACGAGCTCAGCAGCCCCTCCATCCCGCCGCCGGAGAATTTCTGCACCAGCGCCGCAATGTCGATGCCGCCCGACCCATCGCCCAGAAGCGATTGCAGCGCGCCCGACAACATGTCGGTGTTGCCAATGCCCAGCTTGGCGCCCACGGTTTCGATCAGCAGTTTCATAATGTCCATTGGATCCTCATCCCCTCACTGTCCCGCCCCAAGACGGGGCATCATGCTTTAACGAAGGTGTAGACCCGGGCCGGCGGCAAATTCCACCACACCTTTGGCGAGACGGTCCAGCGCAGGCCCAGCTCCTCGCGCACCGCCTGGTCAACCGGCGGCCGGAAGCCATAGGTGAACTGCACAAACTGGCCGCCCGGGCGCATTTTGCGAAACGCACCGCCCACGATCTCGCGTTGAAGCTGGGTGGGCATGGAGAGCAGCGGCAGGCCCGAGACCGTGGCGCCCACATCCTCCAGCGGTGCTTCGTCACAGCGCGCCGCGCTGATCTTGCATAGATGCGCGTTGGGAAAGCTCTGTGCGAGAAGATCGGTGAAGGCCTCATTGATCTCGAACATCGCGATGCGCTCTTCTGGCACACCGCGGTCAAGAATGGCGCGGGTGATCTTGCCGGTGCCGCTGCCCAGTTCAATGACCGAGCCGGTCTCGGGCCCCAGATCGCGCGCCATCATCCTGGAAAGCTGGGTGGATGAGGGCGCCAGCGCCACGATCCGGTTCGGTCGCAGCACAAGCTGGGCCAGGAACAGACCGATATGGCCCGTGGCTTTGGGTTTGGGTTTGGCGTCGGGTTTGGATGTCGATGGCGGCTCGGACCGCGTCTGCGACGCGCGGCGCGGCCCATCCGGCGCCGGAGTGACTGTCATGCGCTGCCTTCCATTGCTGTCGTTTTGTTTTTTGCCGGCCGGGGCATGCCTCGGACTCTGGTGCACAGGGTCTATCTGGCAAGAGCGCAACTCGCAATCACCGACCTGCCCCCGAGTTGCCCCCGGCCTGCCCCTGTGCTGCCCCCGAATTTTCACCGCCATGTCACCGACCGGCCCGGCCGATGCACTCAGCGCGGTCGGCCCGACAGATCGTCAATCATTGGCATGACACACGACCATGGCGCCCCCGGCGACCCCGGCGCGGACCGCTTGCCCGGCGCGGTTGTCAGTGGCGCCGGAACCGATCCAGCGAGACCACATCGCCGCTCAGCCCATTGGGGGCCTTTGGGAACTTGCGCGGCGGGCCGGCGGGATCCGGATCGAGATCGGGGTCGCTGTCGGTCTCCGACACAGGTCCCTCCTCGGCCTCGCCATCCTCCTGCCCATCAAAGCGCAGGCCAAACTCGACCGATGGATCGACGAAGGTGACAATCGCATTGAGCGGCACGACAAGCCGCTCTGCCGCCCCGTCAAAGCTCAGCGTCACCGAAAAGCGATCGCCCGCAACGGCCAGATCCTCGAACCATTCCTGCAGCACGATGGTCATTTTGTCGGGATAGCGGCTGCGCAGATGCTCCGGCATATCGACGCCGGGATGCGATGTCTCGAAGGTGATGTAGAAGTGGTGGGCCCCCGGCAACCCGTTCTCGGCCACGATACAGAGCACATCCGTCACAAAACGCCGCAGCGCCCTTTGCATGATCTGCCCGTAATTGAGGCTGTCTTCAGCCATCGACACTCCCTTTCGCCGCCCGAGAGTAACTGATTCGGAGCCCTAGGAAAGGGTCGGGCAAACCGAGCAAAAACTGTCCGCAACGCCGAACAAGTCACTCAAAGCAAGGCGAATGCAGGCTTCTGTTGCCAGGTGCCTGCGAACCCCGCCTGCGCTTGCTAGAGCCCAGGGCTTAAGAAATCGGTATCACGCGCTGCATTACGCAGCGAGCGCCACCGGAGCACGGTTGTCATTGGCAACTGTACTTTGCGGACCGATAACGGTGGTACCTCACCGAGCGAAAGCTAACCCCTTTCAACGTCCGTCGATCCTGTTTCGGCCCCAATTGCCCGTCAATGACCGGGTGATTTGGTGGAGCCGCCGGGTACCGCCCCCGGGTCCGATCCGTCTAGTACGAGCGCGTTTATCGCCATAGTCGCTGACGCGACACCTTCCATATAGGCGAAGCGCGCGCGGCTGAAAAGCCTGCAGCGAGCGCCCGGCCCCCGATCATCAAAGCGTTTACAGAAAATGCAATCCGCCGCCGGGTGGGCCCGATGCGGGATAGATGCGGGCCCGATGCGGGACCGATGCAATCAGCGCAGCTTCTGGATGTCCTCGCGCAGGTCGCGACACCCGGCCTGAAGTGACAGCTGCAGGGAAATGATCACCCGGCGTGCAAGATCCTGTTCCTCGGTCGAGCCGTCGATGAACCCCACCAGCACCTGCTGGAACTTTGTGTCGCCCATGTCGAGGGGATGCGCGCCGCTATAGGTCTCGACCGCCTGGAAATCCGCCGCGATCTGCTTGGCATGCGCCCGGCAGGCCTCGGTCGTCTGAGCCGCCGCAGGGGTCAGCCATAGACCTGGCAGAGCGCTGAGCGCCATGACACACCACATACGCATGGTCGATCCCTCTCCCTTGTCGCGCCGAACGCAAAGTAAGACCGGTCTTGCCTCGGTCAGAACTGCGGCTGAAATGGGGCACCTGAGTAACCGAACGTGACCTCGGTCACACAGCGCGCGGTTGCGCGTCGAAACGCGGCCGTTTGAAACACATCCGTGCCCGCCGCGCCGGCTGGGCTGGCGCGGTCGGGGCCCGCCTACGCGACGCGGCGGGCGCCGACGCTGACCTGTTGGCGCATGGCCCGGCCGGCCGCCTTTGGGTCGATGTCGAAAAGCGAGGCAAGCTGCTCGGTCATCGCGCCGGCCAGCTGCTCGACATCGGTGATGGTGACCGCGCGCTGGTAATAGCGGGTGACATCATGGCCGATGCCGATGGCGATCAGCTCGACCGCGCGGCGCCGCTCGATCATCGCGATCACGTCGCGCAGATGCTTTTCCAGATAGTTCGCCGAATTCACCGACAGGGTCGAATCATCGACCGGGGCACCATCGGAAATCACCATCATGATCCGCCGCGCCTCGGGCCGGCCGGTGAGCCGCCGATGCGCCCATTCCAGCGCCTCGCCGTCGATGTTTTCCTTCAGAAGCCCCTCTTTCATCATCAGGCCCAGATTGTCGCGCACCCGCCGCCAGGGCGAATCCGCGCTTTTATAGATGATGTGGCGCAGATCGTTCAGCCGGCCCGGCATCGCCGGACGGCCTTGCTTGAGCCATTCCTCGCGCGCCTGCCCGCCTTTCCAGGCGCGGGTGGTGAACCCCAGGATCTCGACCTTGACCTGGCAGCGCTCCAAGGTGCGGGCCAGCACATCGGCACAGATCGCGGCGATTGAGATCGGGCGCCCGCGCATCGAGCCGGAATTGTCGAGCAGGAGCGTCACCACCGTGTCGCGGAACTCGGTGTCCTTTTCAACCTTGAAGGAAAGCGGCGTGGTGGGGTTGGCCACGACCCGCGCCAGACGCCCGGCATCGAGGATGCCTTCCTCGCGGTCAAACTCCCAGGAGCGGTTCTGCTGGGCCTGCAGGCGCCGCTGCAGCCGGTTGGCCAGACGGCTGACCGCGCCCTTGAGCGGTTCGAGCTGCTGGTCGAGATATTGCCGCAGCCGCTCCAGCTCGGCCGGATCGGCAAGATCCTCGGCCGCGATCACCTCATCGTGGCGCTCATCAAAGATCGAGTAGTTCGGGTCGGCATCCGAGGGCGGGCGCGGCGGGGGCAGATCGTCGGGCGGCTCGCCCTCCATCTCCTCGGCATCCTGCATCTCACTGTCGTCGAGATCTTCCAGGCTGACCTTGGCGCGCGCCTCCTGCTGGTCCTGCTCGGCAGTGTCGTCGCTGGTGCTGTCCTCGTCGCTGCTCTCTTCGTCATCCTGGCCGCCTTCCTCTTCGGAGGCCTCGTCGCCCGCCTCCTCATCGGCCTCGTCTTCCTCGTTTTCCTGCTCGTCCGGATCGTCGCCAAGCTGCTCGCCATAGCCCAGATCGTCGATGATCTGCCGGGCGACCCGGGCAAAGGCGGCCTGGTCGGAAAGCGCCGCGTCGAGGTTGCTCAGCGTCTCGCCGGCCTGGGTCTCGATATGGCCGCGCCACAGCTCCATGACGTTTTGCGCGCCGGGTGGCAGGTCGCGGCCCGTTGCCAGATGGCGGATCAGATAGCCCGCGGCCTCGGCCAGCGGTGCGCGGGCGCTGTCGGTGATGCCGTCATATCCCAGCCGGCGGGCATCCGCGCCGATCTTGGCGTCGAGATTGTCGGCACAGCCGGGCATGGCCCGCGCGCCCATCGCCTCGCAACGCGCGGTTTCCATGGCCTCGTAAAGCCCCCGCGCGACCTCGCCCTGCGGCGCATAGCGCGCATGTGTGGCGTCATTGTGAAAGCGCAGGCGCAGCGCATAGGCATCCGACGTGCCGCGCGCCAGCATCACCTCCTCGCGCGTCATGCGCCGGCTGATCTGCGGCAGGCGCGCCGCGTCATTGACCAGGCTGGGCGGATCGACGGAGTAACTTACCTGCAATTCCGGTGCGTTACCGATCGCCTTGGTGGTTTCGGCAAGCGCCTTCTTGAACGGTTCTGCGGGGTTTTCGGGCTTGGTCATGCCGGCGATGTTTCTCTGGATTCCTCTTAAGTTGCAAACGCTTTCGTAACACCCGGTTGAGGCTTAGGGCATGTGCCCCGTTGCCGCCACGATTGCCGCGAGGCATGGTCGGGGCGTTCGCGTAAATGTGCAATCGGAGAGTCCCCATGTCGCCTACCGTCACCCCGTCGGGCAGCCTGTCGGTCGAAACTGCACCCATCGTCAACACGCTCAGCTTCAACGCCGACGGGCTGATCGACAGCGGCACCTCCGAGGCGCTCGCCCCGATCCAGTATGATGTGGGCTTTTTTGAGTATTATCTGAGCCTGGTTTTGCGCGGCACCGGCTATCACGATCAGGCCGCCTCGATGGAGGCCTGGTTTCCCGAGGCGACCTATCATGTCGGGCTGTCGGAAACCGTCGAGGTCACCACGACCGCCGCCCCCGCATACGAAAGCAATGCAGGGGTTGCATCCAACCGGAGCGCGGCGGTTGAGCCGGCCGACAGCACATCGCTGCTTCTGATCGCCGACAATCTGATCGACACCGGGCGGGGGCGCGATGTGATCCTCGATCTGGCCGGCGACAATGTCATTCTGGCCGGCGGTGCGGCCGATGTCGTGATCACCGGCAGCGGCGCGGATGTGATCGGCGGCGGCAAGGGCAATGACCTGATCGTCTCGGGCGCAGGCGATGATTTTGTCGAAGGCCAGCGTGGCTCCGACGAGATCTATCTGGGCGACGGCGACGATCTGGCCACGGGCGGGCGCGGGCGCGATCTGATGCTGGGCGAGGCAGGTGAGGACTGGCTGTGGGGCGATAACGGGTTCGACACGCTCGATGGCGGAACGGGCAATGACCGGCTGGAAGGCGGCGTCGGCCGCGACACCTTCCGCTTCATGGACGAAACCGGGCATGACGCGGTGGCCGATTTCCGGGCCGGACGCGACAGGATCGAGATCGACAGCGCATTGGGCGTTGCAGATTTCGAGGCCCTGCTGGCGACAGTCACCGAAACCGCCGCAGGCGGCGTGCGTTTCGATCTTGGCCCTGATGATTCGGTGACGCTGGAGGGCGTGTCGCTGTCACAGCTCGATGCCGGTGATTTCAGCTTTCTGTAAGGATCGCGGGCTCAGTCGAGAAACCAGCCCGGCGCGGCATTGCCCCCGCAGAGCAGCACGCCCACCCGCTCGCCCGGCGCCGGGGCATAAACGCCCGAGGTGATGGCCGCCAGCGCCGTCGCCGCGCCGGGTTCGACGGCCAGCCGTGCACCTTCCCAGAGCCGTTTCTGGGCATCCTGCACAGCCGTATCGGTGACCACGGCCGCAACAGGCGGGTGCGCTTGCAGGATCTCAAGCGACAGATCGCCGACGCTTTGCGCGCCCAGCGCACTTGCCGCAACGCCTGATGGGGTGATCTGCGCCTTGCTGCCGCCGGCCAGCGTCTGCGCAAGCGAATTGGTGCCTTCGGTCTCCACCGCGACGATCCGAATGCGCCCGGCATACCAGGCCGCGATTCCGCCGATCAGCCCGCCGCCCCCGACCGAGATCAAAAGCGTGTCGAGATCCGGCGCATCCGCCTCGATCTCGCGGCCCAGCGTGCCCTGCCCGGCCAGGGTCGCCGGCGCGTCATAGGGATGCACGGAGAGCGCCCCCGTCGCCTTGGCATCGGCGGCATAGGCCGCCATCACATCATTCACCCCGCCCTCGACGAGCACGACCTGGGCGCCGAAGCCCTCCATCCGGGCGATCTTGACCGGGTCGGCGATGAGCGCGGGCACAAAGATGGTGGATTTCGCGCCCAGCTGCGTCGCCGCATAGGCCACCGCCGCGCCGTGATTGCCGCCTGAGGCCGCAACCGCACCTTCCTCCGGTAGCACCGCCGACAGCATGGTGTTGAACGCGCCGCGCAGCTTGAACGAGCCGGTGATCTGGGTGTGTTCGAGTTTCAGCGCCAGCGCAGGCCCGGCCACCCCCTGCGCTTCGATCTCAAGCATCGGCGTGCGCCGCAC
>JBCBKN010000238.1:0-7289 GCA_038521775.1 Pseudomonadota bacterium
AGGCGGTGCAGGCGCTCTGCGCGACGCTCTTTGCCCGGCATGCCGACAGCCTGCATGACATCACCCTGGGCCCGCCCGAGCTCTGCCGGTTTCAGACCATGCACCGTTTTGAGCGTCTGCGCTATCTCTGACCGGTCTCCCCGCCTGCCCGCCCGCCTGCCCGCCCGCCCACCAGCGCGGGGGGCCGCGCCCGTCCCCCCTCCCGGCGCGACATGGGTGGGCACTCCAAAGACATGCCAAGCGGTGCGCACCGTGCCGGGGCGGGTCGCGCCGGGAGAGGGGGCGGGAAAGACTAGAAATCACGGCTCCAGGTCAGGCCGATGCTGCTCGTCACCCCGGCCTCGGCCTCAACCCGCACCCCCTCAAAAAGGTCGATCTGCACGGTCACCCCGCTCTCTCCCTCCTCTTCGAGATCCTGCTTAGCGCCGACAAACACCCCCGGCAGGACCGAGCGGCCGACCGTGACCGTGGTGCTCTCATCGCTGCTGTCGATCTGCAAGAGATCGACGCCCAGCGCGTCGCGTGCGGCGTCCAGCACCCCGCGACGCCCGGTCATCAGCGTGTTGATGCCGGCGGCAAGCTGGATCGCCTGGGCCCCCGACAGCCCCTGGCTGGAGCTTCCAAAGAGCAGACGCGGCAGCACCTCGCCCTCGGGCAGCTCCGGGGTCGAGGTGAAGGTGACCTCCGGATCCCGGGCCGGGCCCGAGACCACGATCTGGCCGGTGATCTCATTGGCCGTGCGCTCCAGAACGATGTCGAGCGTGGGGTTGATCGCCGCGGCGCCAGTGAACAGCACCTCGCCCCTGGTGAGATCGAAACGCTGGCCGAGCAGGCTGAAACTGCCCCGCAGCTCATCGATCAGCCCGGAGATCCGCGGCTTCTGGGCAGTGCCGCGAATGGTCAGATCGACCCGCCATTCGCTGTCGAGCCCCCGCCCGCGCGCAAAGACCAGCCCCGGTGCGCTGACGGTCAGGTCGAGCGTGATGCGGCCCACGGGCGAGGTGCCGCCGCGGGGCGCGTCGTCGCCCTTGATGCGCACCGGCTCCAGATCGATGATCGTGGCCGGAGAGGCGTCGACCAGCCGCAGCTCGGCGCGGTCGATCACGATCCCACCCGACAGCGCCAGCGCGGTGAGCGGCCCTGCCAGCGTCAGATCGGCCGAGACCCGCGCCGTGAGATCGTCGCGGCGCACCAGAACCGCCTCCCTGGCCGTGACCTGGCCGTCGATCCGCGCACGCCCATCGACCACCGCCAGCCGCGCCTGGGCTGAAACCTCGCCATCCGCGCCATCGAGCGCGGTCAGCTCCAGCACCAGCACCCGGCTGTTCTCGATCCGGCTGGTCACGTTCAGCTCGGTCAGAATGGTCCCCGCCGTGGCTTCCTCAAACCGGCCGCCCTCCACGACCACCTCGCCCGAAATCTCCGGCCTGGCCACCGTGCCTGCCAGGCGCAGATCGATGCGCCCAGGCCCTGACAGCTCCTGCCCGCCGCCCGGCAGCAGAACCCAAAGCTGCGCAAGATCGCCCGACCAGGCGACCGCACCGCTGAGCGGCCCGGCCTGGGGAATGGTCGGCAGCGGCCGCCCCGGGCGCAGCGGCAGCGTCAGCTGGGCGGTGAGCGGCGCGCCATCGCCGACCTCAAGCCGCAGATCGGCCAGGGCCTGCCGGCCATCCCACGCGGCCTGAAGATTGCCGGAGATCGAGGTCGTCAGCCCGGCCAGATCGCTGAAGGCGACATTGGCCGCCTCGGCCTGCAGCTCAGCGCTGGCCCGGCCCGGACGGGTGTCAAAGCGGGTCTCGAAAGTCAGCGTGCCGCTGGAGATCCCCGCGCCCAGAACCCGGTCGATCAGCGCGAAATCGAGCGTCGTTCCGCGCAGCGCGCCAAAAAGCCCCGAGGGCAGGATCGTCACATCGCCCGCCAGCCGCCCGGCAGTGCTGATGGCAAGATCGATGCCGCCCAGCGCCACCCCGCCGCCGGTTTCACGCAAGGCAAGCGGGGCTTGCAGCCGCACCGGAACATCGCCCAGCGCGGCATCGAGCGTCGAGATCGTGGCTTGCAGCCCGTCTGCCAGATCGAGCCGCGCCGCCACCGCCACGGCCAGCGCATTGGCATCGATCCAGCCCGAGCTGTTTGCAGTCACATCAAGGGCTGTGAGCGGCCCCTGCGCTGTGATCGAGAACTCATCGAGGCTCGCCGGTCCGGCCAGGGCCTCGCGCGCCGACAGGCTGAGGCGCAGCGCGGGCGTGCCGGTCACGTCGCTGGCCGCGGCCTCCAGCCGTGCCTCGCTGGCCAGAACACCCGCCGCCTCGATCTGGTTCACCTCCAGGGTCAGAGCCACGTCCTGGCGCGCATCCTGGGTGGTCAGCGCCAGCACCCCGTCCAGCACCCCGTCAAGCGTGCCGTTCATCGGCTGGTCGAGAAACCGGCCAAGCGGCGCCAGCGGACCGGCCAGCCGCAGCGTGCCCTCCGCCAGCGGCGCCTCGATATCGGCCGTCAGATCGCCCGACAGATCGAGCGCCAGGACCTGCCCGGAGAGCCCGCTGAGCGCAAGCTGCGGCGCGGCATAGCGCAGATCGGTCTGCAGGCGCACCGGACCGAGCGCCCCGTCGCGCCCTGCAAGGCTGAGGCTGCCGGAGATCTCCTCGCCCAGGCGCAGCGCATGCCGCAGGTCAAGCCGGCCGAACCGGCGCGAAAAGGCCTCGGCATCGGTCGCGGTCAGCCGCCCGTCGATCTGCGGCGTGCCGGCGTCGAGCGTGACCGTTCCCTCCGCCTCGATCGACCCGGCCATATCGACCTCATAGGCCGCCGCAACCGGCGCCACCGCCGGGCTTGCCGCGCGGTAGCCCAGGCGCCCGCTCAGACTGGCAAGATCGAGCGTGCCGCGCAGATCGGCGACCAGCGCCGCACTCTCCAGCCGGGCCTGCGCCAGGGTCACCGCATCGCCGGCAAGCGCCGCGTCAAGGGCTATACGCGCCGGCCCCAACACCGCCGGTGTCAACCGGTCGACCCGGATGCCGGTGCCCTCAACCGTCGCGGTCAGCCGCAGATCCTCGGGCCGTTCGACCAGGCGCGCCGACATCGTGGCATTGCCCAGATCGACCAGGGCCGAGCGCAGGCCGGTCAGCGCCGCGGTCAGATCGAGCGCCGCGCGCCCCTCAGTGAGCGCCAGCCGCGCCACAGCCTCGGCCGCGCCGCTCAGCGCCAGATCATAGGCACCCGCCACCGGGGCGAGATCCGCGACTTTCGCCGCCAGATCGAACGCGCCGGTCAGCCCGTCCGTGGCAATCGACCCGTCAAGCTCGGCCGAAAGCGGGTCGGAGCGGAGCCGCGCATCGCGGAGCGTCAGGCGCCCGGCCTCCAGCACCGCTCTGCCCGCCAGCCCGACCTCGCCCAGCAGGTCCGGGCCCAGCCGGTCGATGCGCAGCGCATCGCCCCGGCCCTCAAAGCCCAGCCGGGTGATGTCGGCCTCCTGCCTGGCCTCGATGCGCAGCGCCACCTGCCCGGCATCGAGCAGCGCGCTGGCCAGCCCGCGCAGCTCGGCCGCGCCCGTGGCGGTGAAGGCCTCGGGCGTGCCCTCAACCGTGCCGTCGAACCGCAGCCCGTCAAAGGCAACGCCATCGACCAGCCCGGCAAGCGGCGCGCGGCCCTCAAGACCAAGCGTCAGGTCGAACCGGCTGTCGGCCCGGCGAAAGCTGCCCGCGGCATCCAGCACCAGCGCCGGCCCCTCAATGGCAAAGCGCGTGACCTCGACCAGCCCGTCGGCCTCGCTCAGCTCGGCGGTCAGCCGTGCCGATGGCGCGAGGATCTGGCGCGTGCGGGGCGACATGCGGGGCCCGGGCGCAAGCTCGAACTCGGCCGTCACCGACAGGGGCGCGACATAGGAGACCTGGGCCGTGCCGCGCGCGGTGAACACATTCTCGGTGGCCGCAGCAAAGCGCAGGCGCCAATCGTCGCGCGGCCCATCCGCGGTCAGCGAAAGCGTGCTGGCGCTGTCGGCGGGCAGCCCGGCCAGCGCGGCCACCAGCCCGCCCGCCGCCTCCTCGGCCTCCAGGGTCAGCGCAATGCTGTTGGCGGCAAAATCGCGCTGATACTCAAGGCTGATGGTCCCGGCCACCTGATCGCGGCGGGTGATCGCCAAAACTGCGGCCTGGATATCGCCCTGATCCTCGGCCCGGCCCACCGCGTCAAAAGCAATGGCATGGCCCAGAACCGGCGCCTCCAGCACGATGTTCTCCAGCCGCATTTCGCGCAGGATCACCGCAACCGGCGCGCGCGGCCAGTCAAAGGGCGAGACTGCGCCGGGCGGATCCTCGCTCTCGCGCAGCTCCGGCGCCTCGGCGCCCTCGGCCGGCCCGCGCGTGACGGTGAGGTCGCGCACCAGAATGAGCGGCACGTCAAGCTCGCCCGACAACAGCCGCGAGGCGTCCCATTGCAGCGAGACCTCGGCCGCCTCGGCCCAGATGCCGACCTGATCGGAGACCTTGACGCCCAAAAGCTGGGTCACCCCGTCGCCCGGGCTTTCCACCGTCTCGACCGTCACCTCGAACGAGCCGGGGGTCGAGATCTGGCTGAGCAAAAGCTGCACAAGCTGGCTGCGCACATCGAAGATCGAGGTTTCCGCCCGGGTGGGCGCGGCAAGCGCCAGGGGCAAGAGCAGCACCGCAAGAAGACCGATGAGGAATGCGCGCATCAAAAGGCCTGTCCGATGGAGATGTAGAACTGGAACGGATCGTCGGCGTCGCGGGCGTCGAGCGGCACGCCGACATCAAAGCGCAGCGGGCCGACGGGCGAGTAGTAGCGCAGGCCCAGCCCGGCGGCGACCTGGATGCCGTTGCGAAAATCCGGCGCCTGGGCCTCGGTGATGCTGCCCGCATCGATAAAGACCACCCCGCCCAGATCGCCCCAGATCCGCGCGCGCAGCTCAACCCCCGCCTCCAGCGCCGCGCGCCCGCCGACCGGATCGTTGAAGGGGTCGAGCGGGCCGACGAAATCCTCCGCATAGCCGCGCACCGACTGATCCCCGCCGCCATAAAGCCGCTTGGTCGCCGGCACATCGTCAAGCGTCGCCCCGACAATGCTGGCCGCCCGGCCCCGCAGGGCCAGCACATAGGCGCCATCGCGGGTGAGCGCGACATAGGTCGATGCCGTGACATCGAGCACGAAAAACCCGACCGGATCTTCGGAAAACCCGGTATAGGGCGTGGTTTCAAGCCGGGCGCGCAGGCCCTCCTTGGGGTCGAGCGGATCGTCGGTGCTGTCATAGATCAGATAGGCCGGCAGGCCGAAAAGCTGGCTGTCGGTGGTCTCGCCCTCATCGCGGATGCGCGCAAACTCGGCGCTCACACCCAGCCCGACGGTCCAGCGCGGCGTCAGCTCCCGCTCCAGGCCCAGATGCAGATCGGTGGTCAGCGCGTCAAACGCGTCGCTGTTCTCGCGCCCCAGCTCGATGCTGGCCACCAGCGCCTGCCGGTCGCGCAGATATTGCGGCTCGCGGTAGCGCAGGGCGATGGTCTGCTCCTCCAGCCCCGTGATCGCCTCGGCCGTGGCGGTCTCGTTGCGGCCCAGCAGATTGCGATGCGTGAGCCGGCCGAAGGCTTCGGGCCCCTCATCGGTGTCATAGCGCAGCCCGGCCGTCACCGTGCGCGGCTTGCGCTCCTCAACCCGGATGGTCAGCGGCAGGATCCCGTCAGCAGGCGGTTCGGGCGGGCGGGCGATGCGCACCGAGGTGAAAAGCCCCGTGTCGCGCAGCCGGCGCTGGGTCTCGCGCAGCTTGGCGCCGTTGAACTGCTCGCCCGGCGCGATCTCGAAATAGGTGCGCAGATAGTCTTCCTCGACCGCGGTCACCCCCTCAAACCCGATCGCGCCGATGTCATAGCGCCGGCCGGCCTGGATCAGACTGGTCACCTCGATGGTCTTGGTTTCGGGATCGGCCACCGCGTCGCGCTCGGAAAACCGCGCATAGGCAAACCCGGCCAGGCGCAGCCGGCCCACCGCCCGGGTCTCGGCCTGAAGAATGGCCTCGGCCACCGCTGGGCCGCCGATGGGCGAGCCAAGCCGGGCAAGGTCAATCTGGGGCGGCGTGTCGCCCAGCTCGGTCAGCTCGACCCGATGATCGGCCAGCGTATAGCGCGGCCCGGGGTCGAGCCGGAAGGTCAGCGTCACCTCCTCGGCCTCGGGCGGCGAGACCTCGACGGTGGCATCGCCTTCGAAATAGCCGCGCGAGCGCAGAAGCCGGCGCAGCGTGTCCAGATCGCCCTGCGCACGCTGGACCAGAAAGGCGCGGGAATTCGCGCCGTCATCCTGGCGCAGATAGACCTCAAGTGCGGCCTCGGCGACATCGGCAATGTCGCCCTCGGGCGCGTTTTCCAGCACCACCTCATAGTCTTCAATGAACGTCGCGGGCGGCTCGACCTCGCCAAAACCCTCATCCTGGCTGCATCCAGCACTCAGCGCGGCGATGAGAGGCAAGGCGAGCCAGCCTCGCCACAACGCTCCACCCGGCATGTGACGCCCCCAAGCTTCGACCTCATCCGAGGCTTACGCCAATTGGCCGGGAACGGAAATGACAATCTGCCGGGGCTGGGACTGGGAGTGGGGCTGGGGCCGGGGCTGGGGCCGGGGCTGGGGCCGCCCGGCTGGGGCCGCCCGGCTGGGGCCGCCCGGCTGCGCATGCCCCGTGCGGTTGCCCCGTGCGGTTGCCCCGTGCGGTTGCCCCGTGCGGTTGCCGCACGCGCCCAGCTGCCGAAAAAACGAGGGATGCCTGCCGCCCAAAAACGCTGGACGACAGGCGCGGGGCCCCCACCCCGTCTCGCTAAGTCGTCGACCCTCTCACGCGAAGATGAAATCGGCGGCCGTGATTCGGTTCAGATCGATATTGTGGATGGTGATGTCGTTGAGCTCAAAGCTCACCTGCACATGCGGGCCGGTATCCTCGATCGTCAGATCCGCAAAGCTGTACCCGCCGCGGATCCAGATCTTGTCGGCATTGTCCTGGAAATCGCGGATGATGTCATTGCCATCGCCCTCCAGGAACAGGAACCGGTCGATCCCGCCGCCGCCATAAAGCACGTCATCGCCCAGCCCGCCGATGATCAGGTCATCGTCGGTATTGCCGAAAAGCACGTCATCGCCCTCGTTGCCATCGATGAAATCATCGCCCCCAGCGCCCAGCACCCGGTCATTGCCCAGCCCGCCATCGAGAATGTTGCGCACCGACGACCCGACGATCAGATCGTCGCCATCGCCGCCATCGACATTCTCAAACCCGCGCACCCGGGCCCGGTTGCCAT
>JBCBKN010000239.1:0-7254 GCA_038521775.1 Pseudomonadota bacterium
CTCTTGCAGCTCATCGCCGATCTTGTCGCGGTGGTGACCGGCGTTGACCGTCCCTTCGGCCTGGAGGAGGGCTGATGGATCCGCTCCTTCTGGGCGCCCTTGTCGCCATCCTCACGGTGCTGGTGCTTTTTTCGGGCGTGTCGGTGGCGCTTGGGCTGCTCATCGTCTCGGCGGGGTTTCTCATCATCTTTGACGGGGTGCGCTCGCTTGAGCTGATGCCCGAGATCCTGTTTGGCAAGCTGGACAATTTCGCCCTGCTCTCGATCCCGATGTTCATCATCATGGGCGCCTCCATCGCCTCGACCCGGGCCGGGGCCGATCTCTACGAGGCTTTGGAGCGCTGGCTCACCCGGGTGCCGGGCGGGCTGGTGGTCTCGAACCTGGGCGCCTGTGCGCTTTTTGCCGCCATGTCGGGCTCAAGCCCCGCCACCTGTGCGGCCATCGGCAAGATGGGCATTCCGGAGATGCGCAAGCGCGGCTATCCCGATGGGGTGGCGGCCGGGTCTATCGCTGCAGGCGGCACGCTTGGCATCCTGATCCCGCCCTCGGTGACCATGATCGTCTATGGCATCGCGACCGAAACCTCGATCGGGCGGCTCTTCCTGGCCGGCGTCTTTCCGGGGCTTTTGCTGGTGGGGCTCTTCATGGCCTGGTCGCTGTACTCAACCTGGCGGTCGGGCAATGCCGCGGTGCTGAGCGCCACGCAATACAGCTGGCGCCAAAAGCTTGAGATCCTGCCGCGGGTGCTGCCGTTCCTGGCCATCATCATCGGCGTGCTCTACGCGATGTATGGCGGGGTCGCGACCCCGTCGGAAACGGCCGCGGTCGGGGCGCTATTGTGCCTTCTGGTGGCGGTGGTGATCTACCGGCTTTGGGCGCCGTCCGACCTCTGGGTGGTCCTGCGCGACAGCACCAAGGAATCGGTGATGATCCTTTTCATCATCGCGGCCGCGGGTGTGTTTTCCTACATGCTGTCATCCCTCTTCATCACTCAGTCGATTGCCGAGTGGATCGGCACGCTGGAGGTCAATCGCTGGGTGCTGATGGGGGCGATCAACCTGTTTCTTCTGGTTGCCGGCTTCTTCCTGCCGCCCGTGGCGGTGATTCTGATGGCCGCCCCGATCCTTTTGCCGATCATCACCTCGGCGGGGTTCGACCCGATCTGGTTTGCCGTGGTGCTCACGATCAATATGGAGATCGGGCTGATCTCACCGCCCGTCGGGCTCAACCTCTATGTCATCAACGGCATTGCGCCCGACATCTCGCTGCGCACGATCCTCACCGGCTCGCTGCCTTTCGTCGCCTGCATGGTGGTTGCGATCGTGCTGCTCTGTCTTGCGCCGGGCATTGCGACCTGGCTGCCCGACCAGGTGATGGGTCCGATGCGGTGAGTTCGCAGGAAAGTCCCGCCTGGTCGGGAAAGGCGTCGCGCTGGGCATCATGCGCCTGGATCCGTCTTGGCGCAGGCGCGTGGCGCGGGCCTAGGCCAGTGCGGCGATCCCCACCCAGATCTGGCGCAGCGACAGAAGGATCAGGATCGCGTCGAGCACGCGTCGAAAGGCCCGGTCCGAGACCCGGGCAAGAACCAGTCGCCCGGCCAGGGTTCCGGCAAAACCGGCCAGGGTCATGGCGGCGATAAAGCCCAGCCATGGGCCGAAGGCGACGCCCAAAAGGCCAAAGGCCACGACCTTCAACAGATGCTGCACGGTCATGAACGCGGCATGGCTGGCCACATGCGCGCGGCGCGGCAGGTTGAGCGACTTTGTGTAGCTTGCGACAAACAAGCCGGTCGCGCCGAAAAACATGGTCAGAACGCTGGTCACAGCGCCGATCAGGGCCGGCCAGCGCACCAGCCAGCGCGGTGCCCGCCCCAGCACGTTCCAGAGCACAAAGAGACCCACGCCGATCAGCACCAGCCCGGGCGGAAGAGCGACGGCGACCGACCCGCCCAGCGCCACACCCACCAACGTGCCGGCGGTGAAGGCCGCGACGGGCGGCCAGTGGACATGGGCGCCCATCACCGCCAGCCGCAGCGCGTTTGAGCCAAGCTGGATCACGCCATGCACGGGGATCAGCACCAGTGGCGGCAGCAGGCTTGCCATCACCGCCAGAAGGAACGCGCCGCCCCCGATGCCGAAGGCCGCGGTGACGAAGGAGCCCAGAAAGCTCGCCCCGATCAGGACCGCAAACGCCGCAGGCTCCAGCCCAGCCTGGATCGCCTGCGCGAGCGCGGATGCCGTCATGATCCGCCCAAAACCTCCGGATTGATCATGTGGATTGGGCGTCCGGCCGCATAGGCCAGGATCTGGTCATAAATGTCGGCAAATTGTAGGTCGAGCTCATCCTCGGTGACATAGCCGATATGGGGGGTGGCGATGACGGCCGGATGGGTGAGCAGCGGATGCGCGCGGTCGGTCAGCGGCTCGGTCTCAAAGACATCGACGGCGATGCGCCCCGGCCGGCCCTGGGCAAGGGCCGCGTCCAGCGCGCCTGGCGCCACAAGCCCCGCGCGCGAGGTGTTCACAAAGCTGGCCGAGGGGCGCATGGCCAGAAGATCGGCCTCGGTCACGATCCCACGGGTTTCGGGCTTCAGCCGCACATGCAGGCTGACAAAATCGCTTTGGGCAAAGAACGCGTTCCGGTCCGGCGCCAGGCTCTCACCCGCCGCACTGGCCCTGGCCCGGCCATCCTCGGAGCCCCACCACCAGACATGCATGCCGAAGGCTGCGGCATAAACCGCCACCTGCCGGGCGATGCGGCCATAGCCGTAAAGCCCCAGCCGCCGCCCCGCCAGGGTTTGACCCACCCCCATCTGCCAGCGTCCGGCGCGCAGCGCGTCCATCTGCTGGGGGATCTGCCGGGCCGAGGCCAGGATCAGCGCGAATGTCAGCTCGGAGGCTGCGATCGACGCTGTGTCGGAATGCATGTTGGAGCTCAGCAGCACGCCATGCGCCGTGCAGGCCGGCACATCGACATGCGGGTAGACGCTGCGCTGCGAGATCAGGCGCAGCCCCGGCAGGCGCGCCAGCAGCGCGGCCGTGACCGGCGTGCGCTCGCGAAACAGCACCAGCGCCTCGGCCGGGGCAAGCCGGTCGGCCAGAATCTCCACATCCTCGACATGATCGGTCCAGATCGTGACGTCATGGTCCTTCAGCCGCGCAAAGCTTGGCAGGCCGCGCAGCGTGTCGAACCAGTCGTCGAGAATATGGACCCTCACCGGCTTTCCACCCGTGCGCCGGGTTCCATGATCCGCGGTGTGGGAATGAAGGGCTCGCCGGCCAGGATGGTCAGCGCATCGGCAATCCGCTGGCGGTCGCTCAGCAGCCGGGTGAACTGCGCATCGCAGCCCGAGATCGGCGTGGGATAGGCGGCGATTTCCGTGCCGAGGGCGGCCCGAGCCTTGGTCAATGCGGCCATGGCCTGGGCGATGTGGGTTTCATGCTGCATCTTGGGCCTCTCTGTTTGTATACCATAGTATACCGAATTCCCCGGAACAATGCAATACCAGGCCTTGGCCGCGGGGCACGACCGCGTGCCGACCGCTAAGGCGACCAGCCCGGCAGAGCACAGCGCCCAAATTGACATCCCGCCGCGCGTTCGAAATGGTCATGCCATGATAGGAAGGCCGCGCCCATGCTGACAGATGCAAACCTGCCGCTCATTCTTCTTGCTGCTTTCGTTGCGTCGGGCAGCCCTGGTCCGGCGACCTTGGCGCTGGCGGGCACATCGATGGGATCGGGGCGGATCGCGGGTCTGGCGCTTGCCGCCGGCATCACCACGGGGTCGCTGATCTGGTCGGTCGCCGCGGCTCTGGGCCTCGGCGCGCTGATGCTGGCGAATGCGTGGGTGTTTGAGGTGATCCGCTATGCCGGGGCTGCCTATCTGCTGTATCTGGCCTATCGGGCCGCCCGATCGGCTCTGTCGAAATCCGATCTGTCGACGAGATCGTTTTCGGGCGGGTTGCGGCGCATCTATGCAAAGGGCCTCGCCCTTCACCTCACAAATCCAAAGGCGATCCTGTTTTTCGGCTCGCTCTATTCGCTGGGGTTGCCGCCCGAAACCGGCGTGACGGATCTGGTCATCGTCATTGCCGCGGTCGGGGTGCAGAGCTTTTTGGTGTTTCATGGCTATGCGCTGCTCTTTTCCTCGCGCTCCATGACACGCATTTACCTCAGGCTGCGGCGCTGGTTTGACGCGGCGTTCGCCATTGGGTTCGGCGCGGCCGGTGTCAAGGTTCTGACGGCGCGACTCCAGAGCTGACCGCGCGGCTTCAAAACTGACTGCGCGGCGCGGCCCTCGGGGTCCGCGTCATCCGGGGGCTGGACTCTCTCCGATGTCTGGGCGGGTCAGGCAGGCGGCCAGGCCGCCTCCGGCACCATCACCTCGCCCCGGGCGATCAACCTGGCCGTGCGGGTCAGCCCGGCGGAGTGGAAGGCAAACTCCGGCGTTCGTGCAAAGCGAACCCGCACCTCCAGCATGCCCATCGGGTGTTCCAGCACCATTGTCTCCGGGGAGGTCTCAACGGGCCGGGCAAGCCCCTCGGCCACGGTGCCCGGCGCCAGCGCGCAGGCCGCAAGGCATTGGGCCCCGGTGACGGCCAGCGTGGGATGCGCGGTCCAGGGCATGAAATAGCGGGCCGACAGATGCCCGTCAGCCTGCGGCGGGGCGATCAGCCCGATCTTGGGCGTGACCGCGCGGGTGACATCGCCAAAGCCCATCCGCCGCCCGGCCTCGATCCGCAGCGGCTCGATCCGCGCGAAGAGTTCCGGCATCGCATCCAGCGTCTCCTGGCTTTCATAGCCGGTGATCCCCAGATCGGCAGCCCGGGCGATCATCATCGGCATGGCAACATCGACAAGCGAGACCGGAATGCCGTCGATCTCCTCGCGCGGGGCGCCGGTGGGAAACATCATCCCCGTGCGCGCGCCGACCACCTTGAGAAAATTCAGCGCGACCGGCGCGGCCGTGCCGGGCACCCCGTCGACAGCCTGATCGCCCGCATAAGCGACCACGCCGCCGGGGGTCTGAACCTCGGCCTCGACCAGCGCACCGGTGTTGACCGCGCGGATGCGCACCGGGGTGATGCCGTCACGCGCGGCGATCAGCCCCATTTCGACGGCTGCCGGGCCGACACCGACCAGAATATTGCCGCAGGTCGGCGCGAAATCGACCTCGCGCGCCTCGACCGCCACTTGAGCGAAGAAATAGTCGATATCGGCGGCGGGATCTTGGGAGCGCGACAGGATCGCCACCTTGGTGGTCACCGCATTGCCGCCGCCGATCCCGTCAATGTTGCGCGGGTTGCCGGCCCCGATCACCGCGATCAGCACATCGGCCAGCCGGTCGCGGTCCTCGGGCAGATCAGCGGCATTGAAATAGGGGCCGCGCGATGTGCCGCCCCGCAGAAAGAGATAGGGGATGGCGCGCTGGCTCATGTCTCGTCCCTTTCGATCAGCGTGCAGAGATGCGCGGCGAACGCCATGGTGCCCAAAGCGCCGCCCAGATCCGCCGTGCGGGTCTCGCGCGCGCTCAAGGCCGCGTCAAGCGCGCGGGTGATCAGCCCGGCGGGCGCGCCATGCCCCAGATGGGCCAAGAGCATGGCCACGGAGCCGATCAGCGAGGCGGGATTGGCGATATCGCGCCCAGCAAGATCGGGCGCCGAGCCATGCTGGGCCTGGGCCAGCGCGTGCCGCGGCCCGTGATTGAGCGAGGCGGCGAGCCCCAGCCCGCCGGCAAGCTCCGAGGCCAGATCGCTGAGAATGTCGCCGAACATATTGGTGGCGAGGATCACGTCGAACCGGGCGGGGTCGCGCACCAGCAGGGCCGCTGCCGCGTCGACCAACAGCTCCTCGACCACGATGGCGGGATGCTGAGCGGCCACCTCGCGCACCGCGTCAAGAAAGAGCCCGTCGCTGACCCGCAGCACATTGGCCTTGTGGATCACCGCGACCTGTCCGCGCCGCGTGGTGGCCAGCGCGAAGGCCGCCTGGGCGATGGCGCGAGAGTTGTCGCGGGTGATGCGCCGGATCGAAAGGGCAATGTCCGGGGTCGGCATGAACTCGCCCGGGCCCAGATGCATGTTGCGATCGGCGTAAAACCCCTCAAGATTTTCGCGCACCACCACCAGATCCACCTCGGGCACCACCGGCCTGGGCACGGCAGGGTGCGACCGGGCGGGGCGGATATTGGCGAAAAGCCCAAGCGCGCTGCGCAGAACGCCCGACGGGTTGAGCCCGCCCTCGGCCCGCGGCGGATAGGCATTGTGCGACACCGGGCCCAGGATCACCCCGTCAGCGGCCTCTGCCGCGGCGACCACCGCGTCGGGAAGCGTGGTGCCAGTGGCTTTGAGCGCGGCAAAGCCGATCTCCATCCGCGCGAACGCCACCTCCAGCCCCGCCCGGGCACAGGCGGCCTCGGTCACGCGCAGGCTGGCCGCCATGATCTCCGGGCCGATGCCGTCGCCCGCCAGGCACAGCAGGCGCAAGGTCACGTGAGCGGCCAGGGCAGGGCGACGTAATCCTGAAGAAGACCGGAGGGGAAGTTGCGGTTCAGCGCACCGGCAAGGATCATCATAAAGCCGATGCCGGCGCCGGCCAGGGCGGCCGACCACAGCCAGGTGAGCCCGGCGCGGATGCGAAAGAAGCTGAGCAGGAAGATCGCCAGCGCCAGGATAAAGCCCAGCAGCGCCGACAGCACCAGAAGCCCGGCAAACCAGGCCAGGGTCGGCCAAAGGCCATGCGGCGCGGTTGCATCATCGCCCGCCGCCTCGCGATCGGCAAAAAGCGGATCCGTCTCGCCGGCCAGCATCATCCGGATCAGCAGCACAACCAGGGCTGCGACCCCGACGCTGGAGACAAAAAGCGGGAAGATCTTGTCCGACATCATGTCGATGGCATAGGCGTTCCACCAGCTCACCCCGACATAGGCCAGAAGCATCAGGAGAAAGATCAGCGGTGCCCGCTTGGCCCCCGTGGCCACCGCGCCTTCCGAGCGGATCTGCCGGGCCTGGCGAATGCCGAAAGAGACCGACACCACCGTGATGAGCAGGATCACGATCACGATGGGCGAGGCGACATAGGCAAACCCTTCCTCCAGGCTTTTGCGGAACTCGAACCGTGCGACCTGCTGGGCCTGGGCCGAGAAGTTCTCGGCCTGGGTGGAGAGCACAAAGCCGATCAGGAAAGCCGGGCGCGACCAATCAAAGCGGCGCAGGAAAATGCCCAGCAGACCGACCGCGAAAAGTGCCACCAGATC
>JBCBKN010000240.1:0-7251 GCA_038521775.1 Pseudomonadota bacterium
AGCGTCACCAGACCGCCGAAGGATTGCGTGGCCACATCCCAAATGTTCTTTCCAAAGGGCATGTCGCCCCACCAGCCATAGAGCGCTGCGGGTTGTCCCGGCGGCGGGTCATAGACCACCGTGACCGGCTGAACCCACACCGCCTCGCGCAGCTCCTCACTCATGAACACCCCGAAAAGCGAGGATTTGAACGGCAGCACGCGCAGGCTGTCGGTGCTGGTGCCCTCGGGGAAAAAGCACAAAAGCTGGCCGGCCTGGATGCGGGCGAGCATCTCGCCCTGCTGGCGTTTGGCCGCCGCCGGCTTGCGCTCCACAAACATGGTTCCGCAGACATCGGCGATATAGCCGATCACCGGCCAGCGGCGCACCTCGGCCTTGGCGACATAGTTGATCCGCCCCGGGCCGAGCAGCGCGAAAATGTCAAGCCAGCTTGCGTGATTGGCCACCAGCGCCCCGCCATGCGGCATGCGCTGCCCCTCGACCCGAAGTCGCAGGCCGCACAGAAAAAGCCCCATGCGCGCCCAGACCCATTGCACGCGGTGGTGAATGTTCGGCCCGCCCAGACGGGCAATCCATTTGCCCAGCACATAGGGGCCGAAAAGCACCAGCGTGCACAGAACCATGCCGCCGGCGCGCGCACCGCCAAGGACCCGGCGCGGCAAGGCCGCGCGCGGCAGAACCGGCGGCTCGGCCTCGTTCCAGGTGGTCACGACACGGCCCCCGGCTCTGCTCCCGAAACGGCGCCCGAACCGGTCGCCGACACGGCCTGGCCGGCCTTTTCGTAATAGGTGCGGTAGCGATCGGCCATGCGGGTTGTGTCCATCACCAGACAGACATCGACCGTGTTGAACTCCACATCCGCATAAGCCCCGTCGCCGACAAACCCGCCAAGCCGCAGATAGGCCTTGATCAGCGCCGGCACCGCCTTCATCGCCCGCGCCGGCGAGATCGCCTCGCGCGGCATCCGGTTCATCTCGACGAAATGGTCCGGCAGCGTCCGCACGCGCAGATCGGCCGGTGCGAGATGGTTGTGCCACAGATAGGAGAGCGGTTCGGCCAGCGGCTCGGGATCGGCGCCATGGAAGCTGGCCACCCCGAACATGACCTCGATCTCATGGCGGATCACATAGCCCGCCAGCGCCGACCACAGAAGATGCATCGCGATTCCGCCGCGGTAATCGGGATGCACGCAGGACCGCCCCAGCTCGACCACCCGCCGCGGACCGGTCAGAAGCTTGCCCAGGTCATATTCGGTGGCGCCATAGAAGCCGATGCCGGCCCGCGCCACATCGCCGCGCATCAGGCGGTAAACGCCAACAACGCGGTCCAGCGGGTCGTCGACCTCCAGGGCGTTGTCCATCAGGATCAGATGGTCGAAATGCGGGTCGAACCGGTCGCGCTCCAGGCGAAGGGCGGCATCGCCCGGGTCGGGCGTGGCGCCCATTTCCTCAACAAACACCCGGTATCGCAGGCGCTGCGCCGCGGCAATCTCTGCCTCGTCCTGAGCGATCCGGGCCGTGTAGCGCTGATAGTCGATCTGGATCACCTGGCCTCGCGGGGCTCCGCCTTCTTGCGCCATCAGGCTCGGCAACCTAGTCACCGGAAGCGCTTTAGGCAACAGTGCGGGCGATGCGCGGGGCATTGCGCCACGATTAACCTCGCTTTAAGTTCCGAGGCAGAGGGTCACGGCCAGCCGGCGCCTTGGGGTCCGGCGCCGGGCTCGACGTCAAGTGTGATCCGCGCACCGTCGATCAGCACTTTGCCGGCATGTTCAAAATTGACGGTAATTCGATCGCCGATGATCGATTGCACCTGGCCAAGGCCCCAGTCGGGCGCGTGTGGATTGCGTACCAGAGATCCGATTTCGAGAAACTCGTTCATGTCCGGTGTCGCCCCTGCTGTCGCCTGTCCGAGGGGGGTCGTGCTGGTCAGGAGGCTGCACCGTGACCCAGGCAAGCGACCCGTTGCAGGACGACACCACCGCGCTGGCCGAGCTCGTCTCCTCGCGTCTGTGCCACGACCTGATAAACCCGGTCGGGGCAATCGGCAACGGGGTGGAGCTGCTGCAATCGCTGGTGCCGGGCTCGCCCGAGCTCGATCTGATCGCCGAAAGCACCGGGATGGCCACCGCCAAGGTGCGGTTCTTTCGCATCGCCTTTGGCGCGGCTCGATCGAGCGAGACCATCGAAGCGGCGGTGATCGACGACATTCTGGCCGGGGTCTATGCGTCGGGCCGCCTGCGCATCAACTGGACGCCCAGGGCGCTGCACCGGCCCGAGGCGCGGCTCTTGTTTCTGGCGATCCTCTGCGCTGAATCGGCCCTTCCGGCCGGTGGAACGCTGGGGATCGACATCGCGCCGCCGCGGCTCTCGATTGAGGCCACGGGGCGCCGCACCCGGTTCGAGACGCCGCCCTGGTCGCATCTTCTGGACGGCACCCAGATCGAGGGCTGCAGCTCGGCCCAGGTTCATTTCCTGCTGGTGCGGCGCTTCCTCTCCGTCGAAGGGCGCAGCGCCAAGCTCACCGAGCGGGAGGATGGGTTCGAGCTCGACTTTCAGCCCGGGTGACCGCACCGCGGGCCCAAGTCGCCTTGCGCAGGATGCGCCCCTGTTCGTCCTCGCATGCCCCCGGCGCGTCAGACGGGCGAGAGCCCGGCGCGAAACCGGCGCATGTTGTCGCGGTAGCGCGCGGCACTTTCCAAAAGCCCCGCCTGCTCGTCATCGCTGAGCTGGCGGACAACCTTGCCCGGCACGCCCAGAACCAGCGCGCCTTCGGGGATCTCCTTTCCCTCGGTCACCATCGCGCCCGCCCCGATCAGCGCCCCGCGCCCGATCACCGCACCGTTCATGACCGTGGCGTTCATGCCCACAAGAACGCCGTTCCCGATGGTGCAGCCGTGCAAGAGCGCCTTATGGCCGATGGTGCAGTCGCGCCCCACCGACAGGGGGCAGCCGGGATCGGTGTGCATCACCGTGCCGTCTTGAACATTCGAGCCCTCCCCGATCACGATCGGCTCATTGTCGCCGCGCAGCACCGCGTTGAACCACACACTGGCCCCGGTCATCAGCATCACCCGCCCGATCAGGCGTGCGCCGGGCGCCACCCAGATGTCGCCATCCGCCGGCAGCACCGGCGTGGCCCCGTTGAGCGCATATAGCCCCTCGACGGCGCTGTGGGTCATTGCGTCCTCCCTTCGAATTCGCGGTTGAGCGACTGCACCCGCACCACCAGCCCCGGGTTGCGGGCCCGGCGCAGCCGCTCTGCCGTCACGACCGCCCGCAGCTCGGCCGCGCAGCGCTCCAGATCGTCGTTCACCAACACGTAATCATATTCGGCCCAATGGCTGATCTCATCGCGGGCCTGGGACATGCGCCGCGCGATCACCGCCTCGCTGTCCTGGGCCCGGCCGCGCAGCCGCGCATCCAGCGCCCTGATCGACGGCGGCAGGATGAAGATCGACACGGCCGCATCGCTGAGCGCGGAGTTGCGGATCTGCTGGCCGCCCTGCCAGTCGACATCAAACAGCACATCGCGCCCGGCCTCGATCTGAGCCTCGACCGGCGCGCGCGGGCTGCCATAGTAATTCCCGAAGACCTCGGCCCATTCGAGCAGGGCGCCGTCCTCGATCATCCGGGCAAACTCCGCCTGGCTGCGAAAATGATACTCGCGGCCATCGGTTTCGCCGGGCCGCGGCGGGCGGGTGGTGGCCGAGACCGAAAAGCCGATCTCGGGATCTTCGGCCAAGAGCCGGCGCGCGAGGGTCGATTTGCCTGCCCCCGAAGGTGAGGACAGGATCAGCAGCAGACCGCGCCGGCAGGGCAGCGCCGGCTCTGTCATCGCCAGCTCACTCGACATTTTGCACCTGCTCGCGCAGCTGATCGATGACCACCTTGAGCGACAGACCAATGGCGGTCAGGTCCGAGGATCCGGATTTGGCGCAGAGCGTGTTGGCCTCGCGGTGAAACTCCTGCGCCAGGAAATCGAACTTGCGGCCAACCGCCTCCGGGCTGTCGACGAGCTGGTGTGCGGCCAGGATATGGGCATCGAGGCGATCGAGCTCCTCGGTCACATCGGCGCGCACGGCGATCTGGGCAAGCTCCTGCGCGAGCCGGTCGGCATCGACTGTGGCCCCCGCGCCCAGCAGCGCCTCGACCCGGCTGCGCAGCAGCCCGCCGCTTTGCGCCGCCCGCGCCTCGGCCGCGCCCCGCGCCTCCCCAACAAGGCGGGCGATCTGCGCAAGCTGCGCCTCCAGCAGCGCACGGATCGCCGTACCCTCGCCAATGCGCGCCGCGGCCAGCCGCTCAAGCACGGCCAGCCCGCTCGCCTGTACCGCCTTCAGACCGGCGCCGGGCAGGGCGTCATCGGCCTCCTGCGCATAGACACCGGGCAGGGCGAGCAGCCGGTCGGCGGTCATCGGCGCAAGCGCCATGCCCTGGGCCTCGGCCATCGCGGTGCTTTGCGCCAGCGCCGCAAGCCCGGCGCGCAAGGCCGCTTCATTGAGCTGTGAGCCTGGTGGACCCGACAGCCGGTTCAACCGCAGGGACAGGGTCAGCGTGCCGCGCCGGAACAGCGATTGGGCCTCTTTGCGCAAGGGTGTCTCCAGCGCCTCCGCCCCCTCCGGCAGGCGAAAACGCAGATCGAGCCCGCGGCCATTGACGGCCCGCGCCTCCCAGCGCCAGCTCAGCCGATCATCGGCCCCGCTGGTTTCGGCAAAGCCGGTCATTGACTGCACGGTTGGCCCCTCCCACATCACCGGGCATTAACGATACCCGAAGCCAGCCCTGCCGTTGCGCGGCGAAGTTGGCACAGCATTTGCCTAACAAAGTGTGAACAGCAACTCTATGGCGACAAAAGCGGAGATTTGTCTTAAAATGACACGTGATGACGTTTCAGACCGGAACACCCCAGGCACGGCCAATCCCGCTTTGGGACAGAAAGCAGAGGGCATGAAGGTTACCGATGCGGTCCTTAAGGATCTTCTTGCCTATTGGGAACAGCTTCGCGCCGGCCGCGAGGTTCCCTACCGCTCGGAAATCGATCCGCGCCGCTTTGAAAGCGCGCTGGAGCATATGTTCATTCTGGAGCATCTGGGCGAGGGCAACATCCGGATCCGTCTTGCCGGGATGTATCTGTGCGAAATGATGGGCATGGAGCTGCGCGGCATGAGCCTGCGCGCGCTGATGCGGCTTGAAGACCGCGCCCCGCTCGACAGCGCCTTGGCCCAGGTCCTGTCGGGACCTTCGGTCGCGCATCTCGATCTCGACGCGCACACCCCGTCGGGGCGCCGGCGGCCGGCATCGATGCTGCTTTTGCCGCTGCGCAGCGATTTCGGCGACATCTCGCGCGTGCTGGGCTGTCTGCGCATCGACGGCTCGTCGGTGCAGGATGGCAGCCCTCTGCGCTTTTCCATCGGCGCCGCGCAGATCCGGCCGATCAGCGTCGACAACACCGCCCAGCAGCGCGCAGCGATGCCCGGCTTTGCCGAAAGCGGTGCGGATTTCGTCCATGACGGCCCGCAACTGCGCAGCATTGAGGGTGGCGCCCAGCGCCGGACCGAACGGCGGCGCAACCACCTGCGGGTCATCGACAACGACTGACGCGGTTGAGCGGGGGCTCTCTGCACTGCCCCCTGAGGGCCGGCAGCGGGCCCGGGGCGTCGGATCAGGCCGCGTGCTCTGCGGCAGTATAGCCCTGCAGCGCGAGAAGCGCGGAGAGATCGGAGTGATCGATCCGCGCATCCGCAGCCTTGGCGACCACGGGTTTGGCACGATAGGCAACGCCAAGCCCCGCGGCCGCGATCATGGCCAGATCATTGGCGCCGTCACCCACGGCCAGCGCATCTGTCGGCGCAATCCCCGCCTCGGCGCAGAGCGCATCGAGCGCCTCGCGTTTCGACTGGCGGCCCAGAATGGGCAGCGCCACCGCCCCTGTGAGCCTGCCATCTTCAAAGATCAGCGTGTTGGCACGGTTGACGGCAAAGCCTGCCTCGGCCGCCACCTTTTCGGTGAAATAGGTAAACCCGCCCGAGACCAGCGCGGTCAGCGCGCCATGCGCATTCATGGTCTGCACCAGGGTCCGGGCCCCGGGGTTGAGCCGCACCCGCTCGGCATAGGCCTGCGCCAGCGCGCCCTCGGGCAGCCCCTTCAGAAGGGACACCCGGGCCGCGACGCTTTCCTCAAAGCTCATATCGCCGCGCATGGCGATCTCGGTGATGGCCGAAACCTCCTCGCGCATGCCGGCAAAATCGGCCAACTCATCGATGCACTCGACCGGGATCATGGTGCTGTCCATATCGGCGATCAGCAGACGCTTGCGGCGGTTTTCACGGGGCACCGCATTGGCATCGACGGAAAGCCCGGTAAAGGCCTCGGCGTCAATCGATGCCGCGTCGAGTTCTGCCGCATCGAACTCCGCCGCGTCGGGCGCAAGCCGGCGGCATCCCGGCAGGTCCAGCACCGCCCCGGGCACGGCGCCCGCGGCGGTGACGACCAGAACGTTCATTGCGCAGCGACAGCGCCGCCCGCCGAACGGGTCTGGGCCGAGCGCTGCAGCTCATCGGCCACCAGAAAGGCCAGCTCCAGCGCCTGGGCCGCGTTCAGCCGCGGGTCGCAGGCGGTGTGATAGCGGTCGCGCAACGTCTCCTCGCTGACCGCCGAGACGCCGCCGGTGCATTCGGTGACATTCTGCCCGGTCATCTCGACATGCACGCCACCGGCATGGGTGCCGAGATCACGGTGGATTGCAAAGAACTGCCGCACCTCGGCAAGCACCCGCTCAAAGGGCCGGGTCTTGTAGCCCGAGCCCGATTTGATGGTGTTGCCATGCATCGGGTCGCAGGACCACACGACCTTGCGGCCCTCGCGCTCAACCGCCTCGATGAGCCCGGGCAGATGCGCCTCGACCTTGTCCGAGCCAAAGCGCGCGATCAGCGTCAGCCGCCCGGGATCGTTGGTGGGGTTGAGCAGTTCGGTGAGCCGCACCAGCTCATCGGCAGCAAGGCTGGGCCCGCATTTCATGCCGATCGGGTTGATCACGCCGCGCGCAAACTCAACATGCGCGCCGTCGGGCTGCCGGGTGCGATCGCCGATCCAGATCATATGGCCCGAGCCGGCCACAGTCTGACCGGTGAGGCTGTCGACACGGGTCAGCGCCTCTTCATATTCCAGCAGCAGCGCCTCATGGCTGGTGTAGAAATCCACCCGACCCATTTCAGAGCTTTCGGCCGTCACCCCGGCCGCGGTCATGAAATCG
>JBCBKN010000241.1:0-7216 GCA_038521775.1 Pseudomonadota bacterium
CCGCCCTCATGCGCCGCCCTCAGGTCCGACAGCGTGACCCGGTGCCCGGCAAAATCCACCCAGAGCCCGCCGAACCGGCCGACATGGGCCACCGGGATCTCGGCGCTCAGAATGCGGGCCATGGCGTCGCGCAGCTTGTCCGGCGCAATCGCTAGAAGATAGCGGCTTTGATCCTCGCCAAAGAACCATTCGGCATGCAACAGGCTGTCCTCTTCGCGCAGCGTGACGCCGGTATCGGCGGCCAGCGCCATTTCGCCCGCGGCCACCGCCAGCCCGCCATCGGCCAGGTCATGCGCTGCCGAAATCAGCCCCTCGGCCCGCAGCGCCCGCACCAGCTCGCCGGTGACGCGTTCGGCCTCCAGATCGACCGGGGGCGGCGGCCCTTCCTCAGAGCGATAGAGCTCTGCCATCAGCGCGGATTGGCCCAGATGCCCGTTCGAGGCGCCGATCAGCACCGCCTCATCGCCCGGATGCGGCGCTATGGAGATCATCTGATCGAGGGTTTCGAGCAATCCCACAGCCCCGATCGTGGGGGTGGGAAGGATCGCCTTGCCTTCGGTTTCGTTGTAAAGGCTCACATTTCCCGAAACGACGGGCATGTCGAGCACGCGGGCCGCATCGCCGATGCCTTTGATGCAATCCACCAGCTGGCCCATGATCTCGGGCCGCTCGGGATTGCCGAAATTCAGATTGTCGGTCAGCGCAAGCGGCTTTGCACCTGTGGCGCATAGGTTGCGATAGGCCTCGGCCACGGCCTGGCGCCCGCCTTCGAAGGGATCGGCCGCGCAATAGCGGGGCGTGACATCCGCGGTGAAGGCAAGGGCCTTGCCGGTCCCGTGCACCCGCACAACTGCCGCGTCTGAGCCGGGCCCCACGACCGTGTCGGCGCCCACGCCATAATCATACTGTTCCCACACCCAGCGCCGCGAGCCGTAATTCAGGCTGCCCAGGATCGCCAGCAGCGCGGTCGAGGGATCTATGGTCGGCACATCCTCCAGCGGCGGCGGGGGCGGCGGCGCCTCATAGGGCCGGTCATATTCCGGGGCCATGCCCGAGAGCGCGCTGAGCGGCAGATCGGCCTTCACCTCGCCGCCATGGGCAACGATAAAGCGGTCCTCGGCAATGGTTTCGCCGACAATGGCAAAGTCGAGATCCCATTTCTCGAAGATGGCCCGCGCCGCGACCTCCGCCTCGGGCCGCAGCACCATCAGCATACGCTCCTGACTTTCCGAGAGCATCATCTCATAGGCGCTCATCCCGGTCTCGCGCAGCGGCACCTGGTCAAGATCGAGCCGAATGCCCAGCCCGCCCTTGTCGCCCATCTCGACGGCCGAGCAGGTGAGGCCCGCGGCCCCCATATCCTGAATGGCGATCACCGCGCCGCTGTCCATAAGCTCCAAACAGGCCTCGAGCAGGCGTTTTTCGGTGAAGGGATCGCCCACCTGCACGGTGGGCCGTTTTTCTGCGCTGTCGGCGTCGAATTCGGCCGAGGCCATGGTTGCCCCGCCCACCCCGTCGCGCCCGGTTTTGGCACCCAGATAGACCACGGGCATGCCGATGCCGGCCGCGGCGGAATAGAAAATCCGGTCGGCCGGGGCGATGCCGGCGGCAAAGGCATTGACCAGGCAATTGCCGTCATAGGCGGGGTGAAAGCGCAGCTCGCCGCCCACGGTGGGCACGCCAAAGGCGTTGCCATAGGCGCCGATGCCTTTGACCACCCCGGCCAGCAGGGCCTTGGTTTTCGGGTTCCGCGGCCCGCCGAAGGACAATGCGTTGAGCGCCGCAATGGGGCGCGCGCCCATGGTAAAAACGTCGCGCAGAATGCCGCCCACGCCGGTGGCCGCACCCTGATGCGGCTCGATAAAGCTGGGATGGTTGTGGCTTTCCATCTTGAAGACCACCGCCAGGCCGTCGCCGATATCGACAACGCCTGCATTCTCGCCCGGCCCCTGAATGACCTGCGGGCCGGTCGTGGGCAGGGTGCGCAGCCATTTCTTGGAGCTTTTGTAGGAACAATGCTCGTTCCACATGGCCGAAAAGATGCCCAGCTCGGTATAGCTCGGCGACCGGCCCAAAAGCTCAAGGATGCGCGCATACTCCTCCGCAGACAAACCAAGGTCAGCGGCCAAAGCCTGTGTCGCCTCCGGATCGCGCACGTGTTCGTCCTTCACTCTCGCCTCCCCAAGGTCTAGACGCCGCATCGGTCATGCGAAAGCCCGGTTTTCGCATCCGTGGCCCCCGGCCTGCTGCGGGCCAATTGCCGCAGCGCGGGGCATGTCCTACTAAATGGCGGTGACCAAATTGTTGAGGGGATGGGATGGGCAAGCCGTTCAAGGTGTTCGGGATCGGGTTCCACAAGACGGGCACGACCTCGCTGCGCCAGGCGCTGCGCCTGTTGGGCTATAACCACCATCCCTACCGCCCCGTTCTGAACAAGGCTCTGGCACAGGGCGATATGGCATCGCTGTTTGACGCGGCCGAGGCGTTCGACAGTTTCGAGGACTGGCCCTGGCCGCTGGTCTGGCGGGCGCTCGATGAACGCTATGGCGATTCGGCGCGCTTTGTTCTGACCCGGCGCGCCTCGGCCGAGATCTGGCTGGAAAGTCTCAAATCCCATGCCGAGCGCAGCGCCGGCGGCGGCTTTGCGCGGCGCCTGGCCTATGGGCATGCCTTTCCGCATGGGCAGGAGGGCGCGCATCTTAAGGCCTATCACGCCCATCTCGACGCGGTGCGGCAGTATTTCGCCATGCCCGCCCGGGCGCATCGGTTCACCGAGCTGTGCTGGGAGGCGGGCGATGGCTGGCCCGAGCTGTGCGGGTTTCTGGGCGAGGTGCCGCCAGAGACCGGCTTCCCCCACGCAAACGCAAAAAGCGCGGCCCGCCCCGATGCCAGCCGCATTGCACTCAACCTTGCCCGGATCCGGCGCCTCGCGCGGCGCCGCGGCAACATGCAAGCGGCACGGCGCCGGTAACGGAGGGTATGAACGGCCGGCCGGGTGACATCGGGCAGGCCGGTGCGGGCAGGCCGGTGCGGGCCGGGCGCGCAAGGTTGGGCGCGCAGGGCAGGGCGGCGCGGTCCGGGAAGGGCGGGTCGAGTAGGCCGGGCCGGGAAGGGCGGGCTGAGAAGGGCGGGTCGGGGATCAGACCGCGGTTTCGGGCTTGCGGGCGCGCAGCTCCTCATAGGCGCGGTTGATATCGGCGATGCGGCGGGTTGCCAGGGCGATCATCTCCTCGGGCAACCCGCGCGCGATCAGCTGGTCGGGATGCGAGGCGCGCACAAGGGTGCGGTAGCGCTGGCGCAGCTCGTCATCCGATGCGCCGTGACCGACCCCCAGCACTTCCCAGGGGTTCCAGCGGTCGGGCACCCAGCGGGCGATCATCTCGGCATAGCAGGGCGCATCGATCTCGAAGATCCGCGCCACCTCCTCCAGGAAAAGCTCCTCATTGGGGTGGAACTCGCCATCGGCCATCGCGATGGCAAAAAGCGCATCGAGCACATCCTTGAGCACGCTGCGGTCATGCTCGAACAGCCGGCGCAGCTGCCGCGCATACACCTCGAAATGCGCCGCGTCCTGACGCAGCAGATTGTAGACCTGCGCGACCCTTGCTTCATCCTCCGGCCGGATCAGAAAGATCTCGCGAAACGTGGTCACTTCGTCCCGGGTCACCTGGCCGTCGGCCTTGGCAATCTTGGCTGCAAGCGCGATGACGCCAATGGTGAATGTCGTGGTCTGCCGCGGATCCGGGTGCCGCTCGAACACAGCAAGCGGGTTGAGCTGCGAGAGCAGCTCAGCGATTCGGTCCCAGATCGAGCTTCCCTGGGTCAAGCCCATCCTCCGCCGCGGCTGTCCGCCCGGGATGCCCCCAGTGCGCCCCCTTGGCACCCCCGTGGCCCCCCTCGAAGCGCCCCCTTGGCGCCCCTGTGGCCCCGGAATTGGCCCGACAGACGCGCCTTCAGCCGCCTTCTTTGCGGGGCGTGGCCGCTGTGGCCGGCACCGGTGGCGTTGCGCGGGTCGTGCCTAAAGCGCAAGCCGGGGCGGCGCCTCCGCCCCATGTGCAATGATGCCATAAGCATCGGCGCGGGCAACCATCCTTTCGGCCCAGGCACGATGCGTCGCAGGCTCGGCCATCGCACCATCCTGGCGAAACACCGCCGCGGCATCGGCGGCAAGGATCTGCCGGGCGCGGGCAAGCTCATCGGCGGCCACGCAAAAGCCGCGCTCGATCAGCGGCACCTGCTGCGGGTGGATCGCGGTCTTGCCGACAAAGCCGAAGGCCGCATCGCGCGCCGTCTCGCGGATCAGGGTGGCCCTGTCATCCATAATGTCAAAGACCGGCGCGGTCAGGGGCAGGCCAAGCGCGCCAAGCTGGCACATGATCTGCGACAGGGCTGCAAAAAGCGGGCCCTCATAGATGGTCTCGCCGGCCAGGCGGCGCAGCGCCAGCGCGCCCAGCAGGTCATTGCCGCCGATGCGCAGGGCGATCACGCGATCAACCGCGCCTTCGGCCAGAGTTGCGCCAAAGGTGCCGAGGGCGGCCGGGTCGAAGACCCAGGCCTGCTCAAGCGTGGGCATCAGGCGCAGCCCGGAGGCCGTGGCAAGGTCGAGCCAGCCGGTCAGATCTTCCGGCCCGATCTTGGGGGCCACAAAGCCCGCCACTTCCGAAATGCCGGGCAGTGCTGCGAGGTCGCGGGCCATTTCCAGGTTGCGCGGGCGGATGAAGAGCATGGGCTCAGCCGGACCGCTTTTGCCGGTCGAGCGGGCGGGGGTGCGGCCGGACCAGTCCGCCAAAAGCCGGCGCAGCGCCGCCAGACCGGCCTCGGTCTCGGCCACGTGCAGGGCATCTTCCAGGCAGAGCACAACCGACCGGGCCGGCCAGGGCTTCTGGCCGCGCAGAAAGGCCGGTATCGCGGGATGGACCACGGGCATATAGAGCGTCGCACCCAGCCGCATGGCATGCGCCAGACGCGTCATCCGGGCGGCGAACGGGCTCTGGTCCGCTTGCGTCTGCGCCGTCGGCGGCGAAGTTGCCTGTGCATCCGATCCGGCCATCTCAGCGCCCTCCCGCCCGGCCCGCCATTGCGCGGATCACCGTGATCGCACGGTACGGCGCCACAAGTGCGGGGTCGACCTCCAGCAAGATGCCGCGCTCGCTGGCCAGCGTCTCCAGCCCTGCAAGATCGGGGTCGCCAGTGCCGCGGATCAACACGCGTTCGGGTGCGCGGCGCAGCACGGCCCTCGTGGCCTCGGCAATGCCGGGCTTGATCCGGTTCCGGTTGGCAATGTCGAAGCGCGCGGCAACCCGATCGATCGTCTCGGCCGCAGCGGCCCGAGCTTTCGCCCGTGCTGCCTCCCGTGCGTCCTGCCGTTTTGCTTCCTGTGCCGTAGGGCCGGCAGAGCTTGGGGCCGCTTGGGCCAAAGCGGCCAGCATGGGCGGCGTCAACGCGTCGACAAAGCTGCGCGAGCGGTCCCATCCGGCCAGATGGTCGGCCCGGACCGTGGCGTGGAACTCGCCCGGGGCCACCAACCTGTCATTGAGGATCGTGCGACTGACCAGGCCCGACACGATGCCCCCCAGAATGCCCGATGGGATGAGCCAGTCGTCATGGCTGGCCGAAAGCCAGGCGCGGCCGCAGGGATCGGCCAGGGCCACAAGCCGCGGCGCGATCTCCGGCGCGCGGGTGGCAAGGTCGCCTTCAAGCTCGCCCGCAATGGCGCCCTTGCCGGTCCACCCGTCGACAAAAACCAGGCCCGCGGGCGGCCGGGCTGCGCGGATCGCCTGCAGCGCGGTGAGGTCAAGCCCACGGTCGCGGATGATCGAGATCCCGAAATGCGCCACATCGCGGCCCAGGGCCCGCAGCGCCCGGGTCAGAAGCACGCCCAGCGGCACCCCGGCCCGGACCAGGCTGGCCAGGGTGATCGGCCCAGGCAGCGCTGCGTTGAGGCTGACCGCCAGCGCCGCCGTCTCGCGCGCCATCCTGGCGCCATGGCGGGCAAGGGCCGTGTCAAACACCGCCAGGTATTCCGGGCTGGGCGGGGCCTCGCGCGCGATCATCTCGGAATAATGCATCGCGCCGGTCTGGATCAGCCGCTCTTTCTCTTCGGCCGAACGCTGGTGGTAGGCCTCTGCCCCGACGGGCTTGAGAAGGAAGGTGACATCCTCGGGCGCATAGCTGCCCGAAAACCCGGTATCGACCGCCGCGGCCGCGGCTTTGCCAGCCATCCCGCTCACCGCTCGGGCCTCCGCGCCCAGGGATCGGCGGGCAGGGCCAGATCGATCTGGCTTTGCGCCGGCGCCATCCAGGCATCGCAAAGCCGCATGAAATCGAGATCGCTGAGGCTGTCCCCGACCCCGATGGCCAGAACGGGACCTTCGGCGCGCAGCCGGTCCAAAAGCCAGCCCGCCGCCCGGCGTTTCGACACCGGCGGGGGCAGCAGCGCCAGATTGTTGCCATTGCGGTGCACCCGCCAGGCCGAGGAGAGCCGCGCGGTCAGCGGCGCTTCAAGCTCGGCCAGCCGCGCCTCGGGCGTGCCCTCATTGGCCTTGACGACGGCATAAACCCCGCCAAGCCCCGGCTCCTCGACAACCCAGGCGCGCACCGACATGCCGCGCGACCGCGCCTCGGTGAGGGCTGCTTCGGGACAGGCATGCAGATCCGCTCCAAAGGGGGCGAGCGCGGCCGACATCTCTGCCTTGAAGGCCGCATCATCCTGCGCCCCGTTCACGATCCGCGCGCCATTTGCGATGATCGCCGGGCCTGGCCAGTCAAGCGCGACACGGCTGAACGCCTCGGAGCCGCGCGCGGTGACGGGAACCACAAGGCCCGCGCCCAGCCAGTTGAGCAATTGCGCCTGGGTGGGGGTCATATAGGAATGGGCGCCGTTGCGGGCCTCGGCCACCCGTGTGGCCATGTCGCGCGCGGCCTCGGGCAGCTTGCGCGCGGTCTGAAACAGGGTGTCGTCCAGATCCGTCAGCGCCACCAGCCTCATTGTGCGACGTCCCGCGCTGCAGTGGGGTGGGTGCCCGCCTCGCCCGTGCCCGCCTCGCCCGTGCCCGCCTCGCCCGTGCCCGCCATGCCGCCAGCGGCGTCATCGGCGAGAACCGGGGTCAGGGGCGGGGCGCCGCGGAGCGCCTCGGGCAGATCGGCATGGGCGTGAAACTCAGACCCGATCATCACATCGGCCCGGAGCGTTGCGATCAGCCGCGGATCCAGCGCG
>JBCBKN010000242.1:0-7187 GCA_038521775.1 Pseudomonadota bacterium
GGCCCCTGCCGCCGCCACGGCCAGCGTGACGCGCGGCGCATCCGGCGTCAGGGTCTGCGCCATGCCCCAGACGGCGTTCACGACCACCGCCACCGCCGCGACCTTGAGGCCCTGCAGGAGCCCCGGCGGAAGCGCCTCGCCCAGACCCGTCACGCCATAGGCAAACGCGATGAGCAGCGCGGCAGAGGGCAGGGTAAACCCGGCCCAGGCGGCAAACGCCCCGGGCAGACCGCCCTTGGCAAGCCCGATGCCGATGCCGACCTGGCTGGAGGCCGGGCCCGGCATGAACTGGCACAGCGCGACCAGATCGGCATAGCCGCGATCGTCGATCCATCCCAGACGCTCAACAAAGGCGGTTCGGAAATAGCCCAGATGCGCGACCGGGCCTCCGAATGAGGTGAGGCCGAGCTTCAGAAAGGTCGTGAAGATCTCTCGGACCGGCACCTGATCGCGTGCGCCCGGATCGCTGCGCTCGCCTGCCATCATCGCCTCCCGCCGGTCACCCTTCTGGTGCAAGGAAGCATGCAAGCCCGGCGCGTCAAGCAACGGTTCGATGACAGATGCGGCCGGTTCACCAGGCCATCGCCGCGCACCGCAAGCCGGACGCCGCAAGCCGGACGCCGCATGGGGATGTGACGTTGCAGACCCTTGGCAAGTATGGTCCCGCGCGACAGGGTCTGCGCCCGAATGGGAGAGCCGATGACCGAGTTTCTGCTTGCGCATGAACCCACGCTGCGTTTGGGCGTGTTTCTGTCGGTGCTGGCGCTGCTTGCGGGATGGGAGCTTGCCGCACCCAGACGGCGGCAGGAGGTGCCGCGCTTGCTGCGCTGGTCCAACAATCTGGCCGTGGTGGCGCTCGACAGTCTTCTCGTCCGGCTGATCTTTCCCGTCGTGGCCGTAGCGCTGGCCGCCACCGCGCATAGCCGCGGCTGGGGCCTTTTCAACATCGTTGAGCTGCCGCTTTGGCTGGCGATCCTGCTCTCGCTGATCCTGCTCGATTTCGTGATCTACCTCCAGCATGTGCTGCTGCATGCCGTGCCGGCACTGTGGCGGCTGCACCGCATGCACCATGCCGATCTGGAATTCGACGTCACCACCGGCCTGCGTTTTCATCCGGGTGAGATCCTGCTCTCCATGGCGCTTAAGCTCGGCGCAATCGCGGCCCTTGGGCCACCTGCTGTCGCTGTTCTGGTCTTCGAGATCCTGCTCAACGCCTTTTCGATGTTCACCCATTCCAACATCCGCCTGCCCGCCCGGATCGACCGCGCGCTGCGCTGGGTCATCGTGACGCCCGACATGCATCGGGTGCATCATTCGGTCGATCGGGTGGAGACCGACAGCAATTACGGCTTCAACCTGTCGCTGTGGGATCGGGCGCTCGGCACCTACCGGGCGCAGCCCAAGGCCGGGCATGAGGGGATGACGGTCGGGCTGGGCCAGTTCCGGACCCGCCGCGACCTGTGGTTGGACCGCATGCTCCTCCAGCCGCTGCGCGGTCCGGCGCGCGACCCGGAACTCACCGAAGGCGAGCGGTGATCACGTCTCGGCCTCGCTGCGCAAAAGCCAGCCCATGAACGCCACGGCAAGCGCCGCTCCGATAAGCTCGGCGATGATGAACCCGGGCAAGTCAACGGGCCGGATGCCGGCGAATGTGTCGGTCAGGCTGCGCGCAATCGCCACGGCGGGGTTGGCAAACGAGGTCGAGGCGGTGAACCAGTAGGCGGCCGTGATGTAGAGCCCCACGAGCATCGGGATGGCCTCGGCCCTAAACCGGATGCCGGCAAAAATCACCGCCACCAGCCCGAAGGTCGCGGTCACCTCGGCCAGCCATTGCGCTGTGCCGGTGCGCGACGTGGTCGAGGCTTGGAAGAGAGCGAGATCAAACATCGCATGCGCCAGCAGCGTGCCCAGAACCCCACCGGCGATCTGTGCTGCAACATAAGGCGCAAGCTCGGGCAAGGGCAGGTCGCGACGCAGCGCAAAGGCAACGCTCACCGCGGGGTTGAAATGCGCGCCCGAGATCGGGCCCAGCATGGTGATCAGCACCACCAGGATCGCACCGGTGGGGATCGTGTTGCCCAAAAGCGCCAGCGCGGTGTCCTCGGTCAGCGCATCGGCCATAATGCCCGAGCCCACCACCGTGCAGACCAGCAGACCGGTGCCGAGCGCCTCGGCAACCAGCCGGCGCGGCAAACTGAATGTCATCTCCGCCCTCTTGGCCGATGGTCCCCTGCCGCATGCCTACCGTACGCAGCGCAGCATTCAAGACCGGATCGTCACCCGGCCGAGCGCGAATTTACCAGCCAGATATGCCCCTTCAGCACCAGCCAGACCCCCAGCTCCGTCGTCACGACAACGGCCTCTTCGGCGAGGCGGATGCTCTGCATGGCGTGAAACGCGCTTGGCAAGGGATCGGTGATGTGGGTGACAAAGAGCGCATTGCCGTCCTGCCGCGGCAGAACCCGGTCGGCGCGGAAGGTGACGCAGCCGCGGGTCAGCGGCCGGTGGTCGAGCACCCGCTGACCGTCGCGCGAGACGACGAACCGGTGATGCCCGCCCATGACCACCTCGCCCAGCGTGCCGCTGGCCGAGATCAGCCACACGATCCAACCGTCGCGACCGGGCAGGATGATGCTGTTCACACCGGCAGCACAGCGCAGCCCGGGTTGCGCCGCGGCCAGGCTGACGGCGCGTTGCATTGCCGCGTCTTCGGCGGGCAGATCGGCGGGCGGGTCATAGGGCGTCACGCGCGTCGGCAATGCCTCATCGGGAACCTCGACATCGAAGAGAACCTTGCCTTGCGCGCCGAAATACCGAACCAGCACCGATCCCGGGCGTGCAAGCGTGATCCAGCCGCGCACGCCCCCCTCGGAGTTTGCCGCAACCGGCAGCAGATCGGGGGCAGCAGCGCCCGGCTCAGCCAGGCCGCGCGGTCCGCCCGGTGCATGTCCAGCCCCTCATCGCGCCGGGCTTCAAGCTCCGGGGACAGGGGCTGCGGGACTTCGTCCTCGCTCGGCGGCCAGGAGGCCGAGGCGAGGCAGGGCGTTGGAGGCCGGGATCGCGGGCCAGAGGCCCAGCGACTGCGCCGAACTCGGCCTCTCGGCAAGCTCGGTCGATGACGGCGCGGGCGGCTCCGGCGCCGCACAGGCCGCCACCAGAAAAACCGCAAACACCCAAGCGACTCGATGCAAGGTTTAATCCTCCAATCCAATGGACCGGAGGATACCCAAAGCTCGGACTAAGACCAAACCGGTTTCGGGTCAGGCCGGCTGCACCGTCGTTCGGGTGCGCCGATCGCGCTCGGTCGCGCTTTTGAGCTGCCCGCAGGCGGCCATAATGTCCTCGCCCCGCGGCGTGCGCACCGGCGAGGCATAGCCCGCGCGGTTCACGATCTCGGCAAAGGCTTCGATCCGCTCCCAATCCGACCGCGCATAGGGCGCGCCGGGCCAGGGGTTGAAGGGGATGAGGTTGATCTTGGCCGGGATCCCTGCGATCAGCTTGACCAGCCGGCGGGCATCGGCATCGCTGTCATTCACGCCCTTGAGCATCACATATTCAAAGGTGATCCGCTCGGCATTGCTCAGCCGTGGATAGTCGCGACAGGCCTGCAGCAGCGTCTCGATGTTCCAGCGTTTGTTGATCGGCACCAGGCTGTCGCGCACCGCATCGGTGGTGGCATGAAACGAGATGGCCAGAAGGCAGCCGATCTCCTCGCCCGCCCGCGCAATCGCCGGGACAACGCCGGAGGTGGACAGCGTGATGCGCCGGCGGCTGAGGCTGATCCCCTCGCCATCCATGGCGATCTGCATCGCGTCGCGCACCGCCTCGAAATTGTAGAGCGGCTCGCCCATGCCCATCAGCACGATGTTGGTGATGCGCCTTCGGCCATCCTCGCGGTGGCCCCAATCCTCCAGATCATCGCGCGCCACCAGGATCTGGCCGACGATCTCGCCGGCCGAAAGGTTGCGCACCAGCCTTTGGGTGCCGGTGTGGCAGAACGAACAGGTGAGCGTGCAGCCGACCTGGGAGGAGATGCAGAGCGTGCCGCGATCCTCATCGGGGATGTAGACCGCCTCCACCTCATGCCCGCCCGCGATGCGCAACAGGTATTTGCGGGTGCCATCGGCCGAGATCTGGCGGGTGACGATCTGGGGCCGCTCCAGCACGAAGCGGTCGGCCAGCATCGCCCGGAAGGGCTTGCCCAGATTGGTCATCGTGTCGAATTCAGTGACGCCCTTGACGTAAAGCCAATGCCAGATCTGGCCGAGGCGCATCTTGATCTGCCGCTCGGCCACGCCGGCCTCGGCCAGCGCCGCGGCCAGGGCCGGGCGGGTCAGGCCCACCAGGCTGGGCAGGCCAGTTTCCTTGCGCGGCAGCGCGATGGGATCGGGGGTAAGCGCGGTCATGGGGCGGATATAGACCGCCCCATGCAGGGACGCCAGAGCGGCGTCGATTTCAGGCCAAGCCGGGCGTAGGCCAGGCCAGGTTCACGAGGCCTGGTGGAAAAAGCGCAGGATGTCGCGCAGGTGATAGTCGTCGATGGTGTTGTTGGGCCGCCGGGCCAGACCCAGATGCAGCTTTTTGGCGTCCTCACCACCGCTGAGGATGTTGGTCGGCACAATGAACTGGTGATGGCACCTGCAGTACTCGTCTTCCTCGCGCGATGGTTAGATGAGCCCGATGCGGCGCCGAATATCCTCGTCGCGCAGGCTGACATCCTGGCCCCGAAACTCCGCAGCGGCGTCGGTGGCAAGCCAGGCGATGGCGCGGCCCACCCAATCGGGCGGAATGTGGATGGCCGGGTCAAGCTGGCTGACCGGGTTGATGCCCGAGGCTTTGATGGCGACCTGCATTTCGGTGGCCACCGTGCCGGGCGACAGGCCCACCACCCGGATGCCGCGCGCGGCCAGTTCTGTGTCGGCGCATTTGGTCAGGGAAAGCACAGCGGCCTTCGAGGCACAGTAATGGCTCCACCCCTCCAGGGCCGACACGGCCGCCCCTGACGAGATGTTGATGATCACGCTGCCGGCCGACATCACCGGCAGCGCGGCGCGGATGCCGTGATAGACCCCCGTGACATTGATGGCCTGAACCCGCGCCCAGGCGGCCGGGTCGCTGTCCTCGATCCGCGCGATCGGGTCGATCACCCCGGCGTTGTTGACCAGGATATCGAGCCCGCCAAACCGGGTCTGGGCCAGATCGACAGCGGCCTGTACGGCCTCATAATCAGCAACGTCGCAGGCCAGGGCCGCGGCCTGCCCGCCCGCGGCAGCAATCTCGGCTGCAAGCGTTTCGACCGCATTGGCCGTGCGCGCGGCCAGCACCACCGCGGCACCCTGCGCTGCCATGACCCGTGCCGCCGCCGCACCGATGCCACGACTGGCGCCGGTGATCAGCGCCACCCGCCCCGCCAAAGCTGCACCATCCATCATCTGGGTCTCCCTTTCCGCACCCGATTTTCCGCACCCGAGACGTCACCACCCGGGAGGCGCCAGAGTAGCGGCCCTGCGGGCGGGAAAAACCGTGACCTGCGCATCTCTCTCGTGCAAATACCGCATCAATGAACGCAAGAACGCTCGAGATCCTTGCCCAAATCGCAGCAAGCGGCAGTTTGGCCGCGGCAAGCCGGGTGCTGAACGTGGCGCCTTCGGCGGTCTCCCGTGCGCTGAGCGCGGCGGAGGCCGAAATCGGCGTGCGCCTTTTCAACCGCTCGACCCGCAGCCTGTCGCTGACCGAAGCAGGCGCGCGCTATCTCACGCGCACCGCCCTCATCCGGGCCGAGCTCGACGCCGCCCGCGACGCGGCCCGCGATGCCGCTGCTGCGCCGTCCGGCCGGCTTCGGCTCACCGCCTCGGTCGCTTTTGGCACCATGTGCATCATCCCGCATTTGCCGGTGCTGAAGGCGCGGTTTCCCGAGATCCTGCCCGAATTGGTTTTGACCGACGCTATGGTCGACCTCCCCGCTGAGGGGATCGACCTTGCCATCCGCCTGGCGCCCCAGATCGATGGCGATGTGACCCGGGCGCGGCTGATGCCGACCCGCTATCATGTCGTGGCCACGCCCAGCTATCTTGCGGCACGCCCGCTGACCACGCCTGCGGGGCTGACCGCGCATCCCGCCTGTGTCTTCAGCTTGCCCGGGTTTCGCACCGCCTGGCGGTTTCGCAACCAACAGGGCGAGATTGCCGAACACCCTGTCACGCCGGGGCTTGTGGCCTCGAATGCGCTGGCTCTGCGCGCCGCGGCTTTGGCCGGCCTGGGCCCGGCGCTGCTGGCCGACTGGCTGATCGGCCCGGATCTGCGCGCCGCCCGCCTGGTCGATATCTTCCCAGACCACGACGTCACGGCGACCAGTTTCGACACCTCAGCCTGGTTCGTCTATCCCACGCGCGCCTTCCTGCCTGCCAAGACCCGCGCGGCGATGGAGGTTCTGGGCCCCGAGATCCGGAACGCCGCGATCCAGCACGTGCAAAACCCGGCGCCCCACAGCCTTGCCGAGACGCACCAAACCCCCTAGAGCGGGCGCGGTCGTCAATCCGGAACTGGGAGGGGTCCATGGCTGCACCCGACATCGCTGCGCCGAAGAAGGTCGTGCTGGCCTATTCCGGCGGGCTCGACACCTCGATCATCCTCAAATGGCTGCAGACCGAACTCGGGTGTGAGGTTGTGACCTTCACCGCCGATCTGGGTCAGGGGGAAGAGCTTGAACCGGCCCGCGCCAAGGCCGAGCTGCTGGGTCTTGCCCCCGACAACATCTTCATTCGCGACCTGCGCGAAGAGTTCGTGCGCGACTTCGTCTTTCCGATGTTCCGCGCGAATGCGGTTTATGAGGGCCAGTACCTTCTGGGCACCTCGGTCGCCCGGCCGCTCATCGCCAGGCATCTGGTCGAGATCGCCGCCCAGACCGGCGCCGATGCAATCGCCCATGGCGCCACGGGCAAGGGCAACGACCAGGTCCGCTTTGAGCTTTCTGCCTATGCGCTCAACCCCAATATCCGCATCGTCGCGCCCTGGCGGGTCTGGGATCTGACATCGCGCAGCCGGCTGATCGAATGGGCCGAAACGCATCAGGTTCCGGTGCCCACCGACAAGCGCGGCGAAGCGCCGTTCTCGGTCGATGCGAATCTTCTGCACACATCCTCCGAAGGCAAGGTGCTCGAAGACCCTGCGCGCGCCGCGCCCGACTA
>JBCBKN010000243.1:0-7157 GCA_038521775.1 Pseudomonadota bacterium
GGCCCGGGGTGAGCGAGAAGCCCGCGCCACGATTGTGGTAGGGAATGCCAAAGCGCGGCGAGGCAAGCCCCGACCCGAAGCTGTCGAAGACCGAGTAGATCAGCGAGACGGCCATGCGGTCGCGGTCGATCACGCTCAGGCAGATGGTCTCGCGGTGCACCGCCTCGGCCGCAGGGGGCGGCATCGGCGCGGCCCGGTCCGGGTCGATCAGCCCGGCAAGCGCGTCGGCCGTGGCCTCGGAGAGCATGTGCGGCAGGCGCGGGCTGGTCTCGGGATCGCCCAGAAAGCGGTTGCGCGCATCATAGGCCAGCTTCGCGGCTTCGGCCTCCAGATGCACCCGTGCCGCGCCGAGCGGATCGAGCCCGGCCATGTCGTGGCGGTCGAGGATACGGGCCAAGAGCAGCGCCGTTGCGCCCTGGCCATTGGGCGGCAGCTCCACCAGCTGGCGGTCGCGATAGCTGGCCGAGAGAGGGGTGACATAGCTGCACTCCTGGGCCGCGAAATCTGCAAGCGAGTGCACGCCACCGGCCTCGGCAAGCCCGGCGACCAGGTCTTCGGCCACCTCGCCCTCATAGAACCCGGCGCGACCCTGCCGGGCGATGCGGCGCAGCACCTCGGCCTGGCCCGGTGCCCGGAACAGCGCGCCCGGACGCGGCGACGCCCCGTTATGCAGCAGGAACCGCGGCGCATGGCCCGACAGGGTCGGGGCGGCCCTTTCCCAGTCAAAGGCCACGCGCGGTGCCACGGGAATGCCGGCCTCGGCGTGGCGAATTGCCGGCGCCAGAACGGCCTCCAGCCCCAGCCGGCCGTGATCCGCAGCCAGACGGCAAAACCCGTCCACCGCGCCGGGCACCGTCACGGCATGGGCCGAATGCCGGGGAACGGTCTGATGTCCCTGCGCCCGCAGGATCTCGGCATCAAAGGCTGCAGGGGCGCGGCCCGACGCGTTCAGGCCCAGGATCGGCGCGCCAGGCGCGGGCTGGACCAGTGCGAACATATCTCCGCCCAGCCCGGTCATTTGCGGCTCGCAGAACCCTAGCAGAATGGAGGCGGCAATGGCCGCATCGACCGCATTGCCGCCCTGCCCCAAAATCTCGAGCGCGGTCAGGCTCGCCAGCGGGTGCGAGGTCGCGCAGATCGCCTCACTGGCAAAGACCGGCGAGCGGCCGGGCAGATGAAAGTCGCGATATGTCATGAAAAGCCCCCTTTTTCGACATTGTCGGAGCGTGGGCTGCGCCTATCGCGGATAGGGCAAAAAGAAAAGGCCACCTGGGAAAATCCCAGGTGGCCCAGCTACGCACTACACCCGGCGCCACGTATCGGGGTGGGGGCTGATGACCGTGCCGCCGAGACAACCTTCCGGCTGCAGCATCGTTTTCGTTTGGATTCGGGGCGCTCGCTGGACCGAAATGTGGCGAGACGGTGAAGTCTAAACGAATGATGAACACGACGTTGCGTAAACCCTTGGGATCTCCCCATGGCCTTGCAACTTGTCGGGCAACCGCCCATCATGGGACATGACCATCACGGGCGGACCAGGTCAGAACGAGCACCGCAGCAGCCGCGACTTCGTGACGTTTCACCGCACGGAACTCGGCCTGATCCTGCAGGTCTACGGCCGCATGGTTGCGGCGGGGGATTGGAAGGATTACGGCATCTCACATCTGCGCGATGCGGCGATCTTTTGCGTCTTCGCCCGCATGGCAGAGTTTCCCCTCTACCGGATCGAAAAACGCCCCAAGCTGGCGGGGCGCCAGGGCATGTATGCGGTGATCGGGCTTGACGGGCATGTGCTCAAGCGGGGCCATGATCTGGCCCAGGTGCTTCGGGTGTTTGACCGCAAGCGCTTCCGGCTGGTCAAAGGATAGCCGGCACCGCGCCCTAACCTCACGCGACCAGACCAGACCCGAGCGGCGCTTGATCCGATCGGGCACACCCGCCCAAAGGCTACTCCGTTTCGGGCGGGCGCGAGGTTTGCCGTTGGTTCGGCGTGGCAAGCCCCATACGCTCGCGCAGGCTGAGCGTTTCGCCGGGCCGGGTTGTGCGCGACCGGGCGTCGCTGACCGCAAGGTCCTGCAAAACCTCGTCCAGTGACGCGCGCAGGTCGATTGCCACAGCCACCTTGCGGCCCTGCCAGACCATCATCGCCGAAATCAATGCGGCGATTTTGGGCCGCGCATCGCTGCGCACAAAGACCGGGGCGCCAGAGGAGCCGAAATTGACATCGCAGGACAGCAGCATGACCCGGCCCTGCAGCGACAGCACATGGCAGGGCTCCTGCAGCGAGGGCGCGTGCGCCCGCTCCCGCGCATAGGAGACCAGGCTGACCGCATCGCCCTTGCGCGGCCGCACCACCCGCTCGAACACCTTGACCGCATTGGCAGAAATCGGCGCTTCCAGCTCAAGAACGGCAATGTCGGAGCGCAGCAGCATCTCGCGGTCGACCTCGCCCGGGCGATAATCGCGGTGAATGGAATAGCGGCGCACCCGGCGATGGGCCAGGAAGTCGCCCTGCCGGTAGCCGGCCAGGAAATGCACATCCTCCGGCGGCACCGGCTTTCCCGTGCGGGGGAAGAACAGGCAATGCGCCGCCGTCAGCACTTGGTTGGGTGCAATCAGGGCACCGGTGCAAAACCCGCTGCCGCCTATGTTGATCTTGCCGACCCCGCCCCAGGGCTGCGTCTCCTCGCGTGTGAGGAGCCGCGTCAGCGAACCGTCATCTGTCGCCGCCGCAACGCCGGGCCACAGAATCAAACATACAAAAAACCACCGCATGACGCGGACCGTGCCGCCGGAATGCGGCAGTGCTGGGGCAGCAAAGCGCCTTGGCCGGGCGCTGTGCCATCACAATGTGGAAGATGGTTAACGGCTGTGCCCGCGCTGTAATGCGCCGGCGGGATCAAAACCGGGGTCAGAGCTGGGATCAGAGCTGGAATCAGCCCCAAACGGGGCAGAGGCTAGTCGGACCAATCGGGCTGCGGGTATGCGCGCAGATCCTCGCCATTGATCAGTTTGGACAGGGAGGATTTCAGCGCCGCTGTGTGCACCCGCAGCCGCGACAGCGCCTCGGCCGCACTTGCCCCATCCTCGGGGCGCCGCTGGATCTCACCCAGCAGGTGATCGAGATTCGCCAGCGGCAGGAACAGCCGTTCCACCGCCAGGGACGACAATTCCTCGACCCGCAGCTCGATCCGGTCCGAGGGCAGCACATCGCGCCGCAGCAGCGCCAGTGCATTGCCGACCAGCTTGCGGCAGCGGATGATCACATGGCGCACCCCATCCTGGGCCCTGCGCGCGAGCACGGTGCAGGCCTCGATCAGCACACCGCGAAGGCTGATCCGCGCATCGGGCAGCGCAACAATGCCGTCATCCGGCGCCACATCGCGGCATAATGTGGCGATTTCCTCGGCGGCGAGCCGTTCGAACACCGCGTCGATCCCCTGCGCGCCGGCAAAGGTCACCCGCAACCGCGCCGGGGCGCCGCGCACCGACACGCTGCGCACGATTTCATGACCCGGCGATTCGGCCGTCAGCGTGATTTCAAGCTGGTAAGTTTCTGAATTTTTGGTGTTCGTCGCTGCGGTCATGGGGTCCTCGGCCTAAACCTTCACACGATTTTTGGTTTGTATAACTCTACCTACAGGTGTATAACACACTTACGCATTTCACAAGCGTCGCGCGATCAGCGACGAACTCTCCAAGGTCCTGGGTTGTAGGAAACGACATGGCAGATAACGATGCATCGGAGCCAGCGCTGAATGCGGATGCGGGCCCGAGCATTGTCGGTGTGGGGGCATCGGCCGGTGGATTGGAAGCGCTGAGAGACCTAGTCTCCGATCTGCCGGCCGATCTCGACGCGGCCTATGTGGTGCTGCAGCACATGTCGCCGCAATATAAAAGCATGCTGCCCGATCTGATCAGCCGGGTGACGACCCTGCCGACGCTCGAGCTTGCCGACGGCACCGAACCGCGCCCCAACACCATTTATGTTGTGCCGCCCAATCATGATGTTGTGTATAGCGAGGGCAAGCTCTGCCTGGTCACGCCACATCCGGGCCCGGCAAGCCCCAAACCGTCGGTCGACCGGTTCTTTCTGTCCCTGGCCGAAGAGGCCGCGCCGAACGCGGTCGGCATCGTTCTGTCGGGCACTGGCAGCGACGGGTCCATCGGCATAAGGGCCATTCGCGCCGCCGGTGGCGTGACCATCGCACAGGACATCAAATCGGCAAAATATGACGGGATGCCGGCCGCGGCGGTGGGCACCGGCGATGTCGATCTGGTGCTGTTGCCGGGCGAGATTGCGGTGCATCTGCGCCGCATCCTGTCCTCGCCGCGCGACATTGACGCCTTCCGCACCTCCATTGAGCACGAATCGGGCTTTGCCGACACGTTGCAGATCGTCGAGGCGCGCAAGCGCGTGGATTTCTCCGACTACAAGCCGCCAACCGTGCTGCGGCGCATCCAGCGCAGGATGGACGCAACCGGCATCAGCAAGATGTCGGAATATGTCGCCCTGCTGCGCCGCCAGCCCGACGAGATCGATGCGCTGTTTCGCGATCTGCTGATCTCGGTCACCCGGTTCTTTCGCGACCGGTCGGAGTTCGAAGTTCTCTCCAACCAGCTCAAATCGATGATCGCCGAGCGCGAGGCACAGGGGCCGCTGCGCATCTGGGTGGCCGGATGCGCCACGGGCGAAGAGGCCTATACGGTGGGCATTCTGGCAGCCGAGGCGCTGGGCGGGCCGTCCGAGCTTAACCGCGGTGCGTTGCAGATCTTTGCCACCGATCTGGACAGCTCGGCGCTCGCCATCGGGCGGGCGGCCCGCTACGGCGCGATGATCAGCGCGGATGTGCCGCGCGAGCTGATCTCGCGCTATTTCTACCGCGATGGCGAATTTCTCGTCCCCATCCCGGCGCTGCAATCCTGCATGCTGTTTTCCGAACACAACATGCTGCGCGATCCGCCCTTTTTGAGCCTGGACCTGATCTGCTGCCGCAATGTGCTGATCTATTTCACCGAAAAGGTGCAGCGCCGGGTTCTCGGGCGGTTTGAGTTCTCGCTGCGTCCCGGCGGCCTGCTGCTCTTGGGCACGGCCGAAACGGTGCCCGGGGCGGATCTGGCGCTGCGGCCGGTTCAGGGCTCGGCGCATCTTTTCAGGCGCACCAATGGTTCGGGCCGGGCCAGCGCGCAGATGGGTCAGCTTTTGGCATCGCCGCGCCGGCCGACGCTGCGCGGCGGGGCCGCGACCGAGGAAGCGCTGCGCGCCTCGCATGCGATGTTCAACGCGCTGGTGGGCTCAATCGGCCCCAATGCGGTGCTGGTGGCGGCCGATATGCGCATCCGCCAAGTGTTTGGCGATGTCAGCAAATTCGTGGCGCTGCGCCAGTCGACAAAGCCCGAAATGTCGCTTGCAATGCTCATCGACGGGATCCAGGTCGAGGCGCGCGCCCTTGTCACCCTGGCCCAGCGCAGCGGCGCTGCGCGCTATGGGCTGAGCCATGAGTTTCCCGGCAAGGTGGGCGAGCATTACCGCCTGGCCGCCTTTGCGCTTGATCATGACGCGCTGGAGCCGGGTCTGGTTCTGCTGGTCTTTGACGACGATCCCTATGAGCGGCCGAACCTGCCGCGCCTTCCCAATGAAGAGCGCAGCATGTCGGCACTTCAGCGTGAGGTGCTCACCACCCGCGAAGCGCTTCAGGACGCGATTGAAGAGCTGGAGATCTCCAATGAGCAGCTCCAGTCGCTCAACGCCGAACTTCAGGCCACCAATGAAGAGCTGCAATCGGCCAATGAAGAGCTTGAGACGACCAATGAGGAGCTCCAGTCGACCAATGAGGAGCTGATCACGGTCAATGAGGAGCAGCAGATCAGCGCAGCCGAACTCGCCTTGATTTCCGAGGAGTTGCGGGCCGTTCTGATCACGATTGCAACGCCGATCATCGTGGTCGACAGCGCCCTTCAGGTCACCCTCGCCTCAGCCGCGGCCGAGGACATGTTCGGCTCCTTCGCCCGGCGGCCGCATATCAGCCATCTGCGCATGCCCGGCGTGCAGACCGACATCACCGAGCTGCTCAACGAGGTGCTGCGCACGCGCATGCCCTGCACAACCGCGATACGGGTCGGGCCGACGCTGCAGACGGTCCGCATCGCACCCTTCGTTGACACGCGCGACAGGCTGTTGGGCGCCTCGATCGTCTTCACCGAGGCAGGCCCGGGCGAGGGATCGGCCCGCACCCATTTCGATGCGGTCTACGAGACAGTGCCCGGCCCGGTGATCGAGCGCGATGCGGGAGGCCGCGTGCGCTATGTCAATGCCGCCGGGATGCAGCTTTTGGGCGTCACGCGCGATGAGGTTCTGGGGCGACCGCTGTCGGAGTTCGCCCGCGAAGGCGCGCCCGATGAGAACGGCGCCAATGTCAACGGCACGCCGCCCCAGGCGATCACGCTGCGGGTCCTGTCGGGGCCGAGCGCCGGCCGCACCCTGGCTGCGAACAAATCCATGCTGATCGATCCCGAAGACGGCAACCGGTCGATCCTGATCGTGGCGCATGGCGATGTCGCCGAAACCCTCGATGTCAGCATCCTGAACTGACCCGTCGTGCGGCAAGGCGAATGGGGGCCGGGGCGCAGCTTGAAGCCACCCGGCCCACGGGTCCGGTCGGTCTGAACCGCGATTCTTTGTGACGAGACCCCATTCCGTTTCGCGACCACCGCTCTGTGTCGAGACCCCGTTCTGTGTCGAGACCGGCCCCACCGGCACGCGCACGGTCGCTGCCTGGGGTGATGCCTATGATGCGCCGAGCTGGCGCGAGATCTCCGCGGCCGCGCTGCGCACCGCGCGGCATTCCTCGGAGATATCGGTCACCCCATCCACGCTGCCCAAAGCCAATGACTGGGCAGATCCGGACGGTGCCGATCCGGACGGTGCCGATCCAGAGGGTGCCGACCCGGGCAGCGCAGATCCTGTGGGCGCAGATCCCGGCACCACGGACCCCGAGAAAACGGATCCCGAGACCACAGGCCGATCTGCGCGATCCGCACCGATATCCGCGCCGCTCAGTCGGGCTGCGTTGATCGCGGCCACCATGCTGCCGCTCAGATCATGGATCGGGGCGGCAATGCTCAGCACCCCGCTCTCAAACCGGCCATGCTGCACC
>JBCBKN010000244.1:0-7149 GCA_038521775.1 Pseudomonadota bacterium
GCTCGCCAAGATCCGCAAGGGGTTTGCCCGGGCTGTGGAGCGCGCCGGCCTGGAAGGTGTGACGCCACACATCCTCAAGCACACCGCTGTTACCTGGGCCATGCAGCGCGGGATGCCGATCGAGCGCGCGGCCGAGTATTTCTCGACCTCCCCAGAGGTTCTGCGCCGCGTGTACCAGGCGCACCACCCGGAGTTTACGGCCAGCGCAGCCAGCATGATGCGCATAGAGGAGAACTGATATGGCAACGTGGCGAGAGCTTATGCAACACGAGCGCGATGAGGCCGGCGACGAGACGCCGCTAGTGGCTGTTGCCCCGCCCAACTTGGATTGGCACAGGGAATTTGACGAAGGCTATGGGGCTGAATGGGGAAGTCCGTTCACCGCCTGGACGGAGAAAAGGGCCTATTTTCCTGTGACTTATGATGGGCTTGAGCGTGTTGGAAGTGTACCCAGAAACCCCAGCGATGAGGTCACACGTCATATCGGAGGGTAGTGAATTGGAGCGGGAATTGGAGCGGCTGGCGCGCCCCTTACCTGCTAACTCTTTGAATTGATTGGTCGGAGTGGCAGGATTCGAACCTGCGGCCCCTGCCTCCCGAAGACAGTGCTCTACCAGGCTGAGCTACACTCCGAACCTGCCCTGCGCTCATAGCTTTTCAACCTGTGCCGTGCAAGCGTGAATGCACGGCCTTGCAACGCCGATCGGCCGCGTCTAGGAACGGGCGCGTTGGGGTGTCGCCAAGTGGTAAGGCACCGGTTTTTGGTATCGGCATTCGCAGGTTCGAATCCTGCCACCCCAGCCACCCCGACCCGGCAGATACCGACCCGGCAGACCCTGGTCCGGGCGATCTCGACCCGGTAGACCCTGGCCCGGCCGATGCGCCGCGTCGGCCCCATTGTGCGGAGCGCACCATGTCACCCCTGGACAGGCTGTTTGAGGATGTGCGCTGCCGGGGAGCCACGCTGGACCAAGGCGAACAGGATCGCCTGCGCCGGACGCTGCACGCGGTCTCGTCCCCGGCGGGAACCGCGCTGCTCGGCCAGGGCCAGGTTGCCGATCGCTGGATCTTTCTGACCTCCGGGATCGCCGCGTCGGAACAATGCCGCGCGGACGGGTCGAGCTCCATCGCCCGCTTTTTCGAGGCGGGGCAGTTTTGCACCAATCTCTCCAGCATTCTGACCGGAGAGCTCGCCGAAGACGCGCTGATCGCGATCACCGACTGCGCCGGGGTGGCGGTGCCCGACCGCCAGTTTCGGCAGGATTATCTGGATGGCGCCGGGTTTGGGCGTTATCTGCGCCTCAAGGTTCTGGACAGCTATCTTTTTGACAAGGAGCTGATCTGCGCAAAGACCTCGGCACGCACCGATGCACGCTATGACTTTTTGATGCGGCATCATCATGCGGTGCTGAGCATGGCGCCCAAGAAGGACATCGCGCGGTTCATGGGCATGACGCCGCAAGGGCTGAGCCGGTATCTCCGCAGCCGCGCGGGTCCGGGTTAACCGAGGTTAAGGCGCACCGCCCGCCGGTGGGCTAGGCTTGCCCGTCGCTCACCGCCACGGGACCATCCAGCCATGCTCGACACGCTTGCCACCCTCAAGGCCGCCTGGCCGATGCTGTCGCGGGCCATTCGCAGCGGACAGCTCTTTCGACCGCAATGCCGGGTGGTCGCGCCTGATCCCGACATTCTGTGCGCCTATGACGTGCCGCTTGATGTGGGCGGCGCACGGCTGACCTGCAATGTCTTCCGATCCAAGACGCGGTCCGCGGCCGGCAGTGCCGATCCGGTGGTGATGTGCGCGCATCCCTATGACAATCATCTGACCCCGGCGCTGGGCAAGACACCGCTGAAGGGGCCGCCCCAGCAATACCGGCTGATCCCGCAGGCCGAGGGCATGCCGGAGTTTTCCACCCTCACGAGCTGGGAAGCGCCCGACCCCAATTTCTGGGTTCAGGCCGGCTACACCCATGTCAATCTCAACCTGCCGGGCTATGCCAATAGCGGCGGCAGCGCCGAGCTGGTATCGGCCAGTCAGGGCGCGGCCTATTACGCCGCCATCAAGGCGGTTGCGGCTCAGCCCTGGTGTAACGGGCGCATCGGGCTCTGCGGTGTGAGCTATCTTGCCATCAGCCAGTACCATGCCGCTGTCGCCGCGGCGGTGGATGGCGCGGCCTCGCCGCTGCGCTGCATCGCGCCCTGGGAAGGGCTTTCGGATCTCTACCGCGACGTGGCCTGCCGCGGCGGTGTCGATGATGCCGGGTTCCTGAATTTCTGGTGGCACACGGAGGTCAAGGAAACGCTCAACATGCCCCGTGACGCGTTCCGCGCGCAGGAGGGCGCGCTGCCGCCCAATGCGCTGTCGGCGCGGCCGCTTTTTGACGCCTATTGGGCCGAAAAGGCTGTGGATTTCAGCCAGGTCACAACGCCGATGCTGGTCTGCGGATCGTTTTCGGACCATGAGCTGCACACGCCCGGCTCGATCCGCGCCTTTCGCGAGGCCGCCTCGCCGCGCAAATGGCTCTACACCCACCGCACCGGCAAGTGGACGAGCTTCTATTCTCCCGAGGTTCTGGCGCTGCTCCGCGATTTCATGGATCATTTCCTCAAAGATATGCCGAACCGGTTTGAGGATCTGCCCGCGGTTCGGCTGGAGGTGCGCAAGAGCCGCAGCGAGGTGCATGCGGTGCGCTGGGAGACCGCCTGGCCGGTGCCGGGCACCCGTTTCCAGAAGCTCTATCTCACGCCTGAGGGGCTTGCCGACCAAGCGCCCGCCGAGGCCGAGGAGCGCGCATACCGCGCCGACGCGAAGGGACATTTGCAGTTCGATCTGACCTTTGAGAAGGACACTGAAGTCAGCGGTCCGATCGCGCTGCGCCTTTGGATCGAGGCGCGCGGGTCCGGCACGGATGCGCCTGCGCCCGACGATATGATCCTGTGCGTGTTTCTGGACAAGCTCGACCGGCGCCGCCAGCCGGTCCGCTTTTTTGGCTCGGTCGGGCAGACCGACGATTTCTTCAGCCGCGGCTATATCCGCGCCTCGCGCCGCGAGCTCGACCAGGCCCGGTCTACGTTGGGCAACCCGGTGCTGACCGGCACCAGCAGAGCCCCCCTTGCGGCTGGCGAGCGCGTGCCTGTGGAGATCGCGCTCTGCCCCGCAAGCGGCTTCTTCGCCGCCGGCGAGACGCTGCGGCTGATCGTGGCGCCCCGCGATCTTGTGCATGCGCCGGTCTTCAAGAAGGACACCCGGCTGAACGCCGGCCGGCATGTTCTGCATATGGGCGGTGGCTGTGATGCGCATCTGCTCCTGCCGGTCATCGAGGCGTGAGCGACCACGGACCGGGCGACAGCTTCGCACGCGTCCATGCCAGGAGATCGGCGGGCAGATCGGCGGGTAGACGTCACGGACAGCCCTGCGCGACCGGGCCCGGGCGAAACCGGATCAGCGATCCGCCGAGGGGCTCTTGCCTTCGGCAGCACAGCGCGTCTCATAGCCCCGAACGGGCCGTCCATTCTGGTCGCGACGGCAGCTCGACGGGCCGATCGAGCGGGTGCTCTGCCGGATCGAGCTCCACAGACGCTCCGTCCGGGTGGCGATGCGCGGCGTGGGCGGCACATAGCGGTCATTCGTCTCATCTTCCAGACGCGCCTTCTGTGCGGCGTTCAGATAGCCCGTCGCCTCGAACCCCCGCGCGGTCTGCCATTCCGTGATCGCGGTGCGGGTGGCCGGACCGAACAAGCCATCCACACCCTTGGGGTCAAAGCCCGCCAGACGCAGCCGGCGTTGGATCTCCTTGCGGTCATTGCGCACCAGGGCAAGCAGCGCTTCCTGCCGCTCGGGGTCGATGTCGGAGTAATCGGGAGGCGCCGGCCAGGCATGGTGCAGCCGATTGGCGACCGTCTCGTCGCGGCTCAGATGCGCCGTGGTGGTCCAGGGACCGGCCGGCGTCTCGGCCCAGGCATAAAGCGCGCCACTGTCTTGCAGCGGGGAGAGACGGACCCAGCCGGCCGCTTCGCAGCCGCCATTTGGATAGGGCCGTTCGCGAAAGATCACGCCGTCGGGCTGCGCGGCAATCGGCTCCAGCACCCCACCGCAGCGCGACAGGGCATGGTTGAAAAAGATCCGTGCACCGGCGCGCCGGATGACAACCGGCACCGGCTGGGCGCGCGGCGTGACGATCTGGCCCGAGAGGCCGCTGTCGAGCAGGCCCTCGAGCAACTCGACGCCCTGCGACATGGCGGCGCGCTCGGCCGGCTGGCCAAGCAGCTTGGCGTGATGCTCCAACCCGTCCATCCAGGGCGGGGCCGGCAGAGCGGCCTGCGGCGGCAACTCGGCCTCGGAACGGCTGGGCTGGGCCAAGACCGGCTCTCCGGTGAGATTGAGGGCGACCGCCTCGGGCACCTTTGGCGTTGAGGGAAGCCAGCCATCCGCGCTCGGCCTGGGCTCAATCTGCGCAACGAGGTCACCCGCGGTGACCGGCGTCGGGGTTGCCACCAGCGGGGTCGCCGCCAGCGGCGTCGCGCGCGGATCATCCGATGCCGTTGTGGCAATCGGGGCCGGGGCCGGCGGCACGGCACGCGCGGCCGGGCTGTCGGAGGGATCGCGCGGGCTGGTCATCGCCGTCGTCTCAGGCGTGGCGGAGAGGGGCGCCGAAGGGCTCGAACGGGCCGGCTCGGGCGCTTCGGCGACGGACCAATTGTCCGCGGCAAGCGGCATGCCGGCCAACGAGCGGGCAGGCTCGACCCCGCCGGGCGCCTCAACCGGCGCAGGAACATCGGCAACGGCCGGATCGACCGGCGACGCCGCCGGTGAATGCGGCGACTGTTGTGCCTTCACCCGTGCCGAGGGCCGCTCATCGTTGAGCTTGGCGGTCGCCAGCGTTTTCCGGCGCTCTTCCTTCGCTCCGGGCTTGGGATTTGCCAGGACAGGCGCAGGCGCAACCGCGTCTTCGGTCTTCTGAACCGGCGCCAATTCGGGCCCGGTCTCCCGCGCCGTCTCTGTCGTCCGATCCGGCGGCGACATAACCGTTTGCACGGTCTCTTTGGGTTCGACCTCGGTGGGTTGGGCCTCAGTAGGTTCGACGGGTCGATCCGCGGGGTCGACCGCCACGCCCTCTTGAGGCTTTGGCGCGGGCGAAGCGGGTGCGGAAACGAGAGGCGTTGGGACAGCCTGCACAGTGTTTGGCGATGGAGCGGGTGCGGCGGCAATCTCGGCGCGCAGGATGTAGCCGCCGGCGGCAAGCTCGGGCGTTTGCTGCGCCGCCGGCCCGGCAACCGTCACGCCGACATAGGCGCCGCCAGCAAGCAGACACAGCGCGGCGGTCGAGGCGGCCAGGTTGCGCCACACGCGTCGGCTGCGCGCCGGCGGGGCGCTGCGCGCAACCGCAGGGCGCGTGGAGTGGGACGGGTGGGCCGTGAGGCGTGGCCCCTTGGGCAGCACCACGGTGGCGTCCTCATCCGTGGCAAAGAGAGGCGCCCGCGCGGACAAGTCGGGTGCGTCCTTTGCCGACGCACGCGCCCGTGGCCGCGATGCCAGATAGCCCGGCAAGCGCTGCGGGTCGGCTTCGGCCTCCGATGGCGCGGCGGCGGCTGGGGTCGTACCGTTCTGCGCCGCGACCGGTGGTGTCGGCGCGGCCAGACTTACCGGCAAGGGCGGCGCTGGGGCCGCATTCGGGGGAGCGACAGTTGGGGGGGCGACAGTTGGGGCTGTGGTCGAGGTTGCAGACGCCCCCTGCAGCAGGCTCTTTTCAACCAGAGCCTTCAGCCGGCGCGGGTTGCCGCCCGTGGCCTCATAGAGGTCTTGAAGACGCTGCGCGGTCAGCCCGCCCGGAAGGCCCCGTCCGGCCACCCGGCCATGCACAAAGGCGTCGCTTTCCTCGCGGGTCATCGGCGACAGATCGATCGTGGCGTCCGGCCCGACCTCCGGTGCCAGGGCGCGCAGCCTTTGCGCCATCTCCGGCCCACCGATCACCAGCCCATACAGCGCCGGTCCAGCCTCGCCGTCTTGCTCGCGCAGGAAGGTCGCGAACCGGCCCAGGGTCGCATCATCGAGACTGTCGGCCGCATCGCAGATCAGGAGCAGAGCGGCTGTCTCGCCGCCGGAGGGTGCGGCAAGCCGCGCCGCAATCGCCCCTTCGAAATGCCCGGCAACATCCGTGCCGCGCCACCAGAACCCGTGATGCAGCACATCAAAGCCCGGCGGAGGGGTGTCGACCAGGGCCGAGGCGACCAGCGACTTGCCGATCCCGGCCGCACCGTTGAGACAGATCAGGTGATGCCCGCTGGCCAGCGCTGTCTTGATGCGCGTCAGCGCCCCGCTTTGACCGGCAAACAGGCGCTGCGCCGCCTGGCCCGCGCCTGCGGGACCGATCTGCGCGCCGAATGCGCCTGCACCCTGAACCATCTGACACCTCGCCTCGGCATCAGCACATGCCGTGCTGCCTGCCGCGCCCCGCGCCGCCTACCCCGGGCGAGGACCTGTCGAACCGGCGCTCCACGCACCCATTATGCCGCACCCCATACGCTGGCGCGATACGTTCACAAGTTATGTCGAAGTTGCAAGAAACCTACATGATTTTTCTGCAGTGCGAAAGGCATGGGTCGTGCAGATTGGGGCAGAAATGTGACCTGGCACACACAGTGCCCATGCCCCGGGCGGTGTGCCGCCCAAATAAGCAGCTTTTGGGCGTGGTCTGATCGTTGCCCGCCCACCGGGCTCACCCCGCGAGACGTGGCTGATTCCAAAACTAAAGAAGGTTGATGAAGAGTTGGTTTTCGGTGAATTTATCGCACTTCCGACCAAACCTGTCGATATTGCCTATGGCACCCGACCGCCCCGTCCCGGTGAGGCCCGAGACCCCGCCTGGCTGTGTCTCCACCAGGTCTGGCCAGCCAAAAAAACGCCAGTCCTGCCTGCGGCGGCACCGGCACCATGGCCGCGAACGCGTCGCTCACGAAAACCCTATCGGAACTGCCCGGCCGAAGGACTGAGGATGCGCGCTAAACCCGCCAGCGCAGGATGCGCCGCTCCAACACTCCAACCGCGGCACTGACCAGCACCCCCAGCAGCGACAGGATCACCACGCCCGCGAAAAGCCGCTCCAGATCGTAAAGCGCGCCTGCCTCATTGATGTAGGCGCCAATGCCATA